>CAJBLW010000502.1 GCA_903953985.1 uncultured Burkholderiales bacterium | reverse complement strand
TGGTCGGTCAACACGGCCACCACATCCAGCACCGAAAACCACCATTTTTCTGCCTCGGCATCCCATTCGCTGCGAATGTGCTGCGATTCGAACAGCTTGATTTTGCTGTCGGCGTCGAACTTGTCGGGGATGCTCGTCATGCTGAAACCTTGTCGTTGTTTGGGGTGAATCGGGGTGTTACGGGTGGTGCTCAAGGCCACAGCCGCGCGAAATCAAACGAAAGTTGGCGGTGGTGCCGAATCGTCAGCAGAATCACCGTTTCTTGGGATTCCATGGCCACGTAGAGCACAAGATAGTCGCCGTGCAAGTATTCGCGCAGTGCATCCGGCGCACCCGCTGGCATGGCCGCCAGCAGCGCCAGCGCCTCGGCGGATTGCGGTGGGTTGGCCAAGTAGCGCCGCCCCATGCGCGGAAAGCGCCGAAGGTTCGGGATGACCGTGGCGCGAATTTCGGCCAGCAAGTCATCGAACGCAAAGCCCGCATCCGCTTCCACCAAAAACGCCTCAATGGATTCAAGGCGCTCCAAGAAGCTGGCGGTCAGCTCGACCCGGTACAGCGTGTCAGCCACGTTGCTTGGCAGGGAGTTTGATGGCGGTCTTGCGCTGCTGTTGCAGCTGGGCAAGGGCAGCGTCTGCTTCAAACATGCGGCCTGCGGTGATGTCGGCCAGGCCACGCTTGGCGTCGTCGATCAACAGCAGGTGAATGCGTTCGCGCTCCAGGCGGTGGTAGTAGTCCAGTCGGTCAGAGTCGATCAACGCGACGTAGCTCTCGCCGTTTTTGGTGATGATCTTCTCTGCCCCAGCCTTGGCCTGATCGGCCAGCTCGGACAGATGGGAGCGTGCTTGTGTGAACGGCACGATGTCGCTGGCAGAAAAACCCATGACCGGCTCCTATGACATTGCAGAATTCTGCACATTCTAGATCAACTTAACTTTTTTGCTTACTTACTGACTATATGCGCAGCGAGTCCACGCCCGAGGAGTTGGCGTTTTTGAGTGAGCCGGGGTCGGGGTTTTGAGCCTTGCGCAGCAGTTGGCCAATCGTTTATTGTTGAGATAAATGCATCGCCAATAATTATCAAAACGGATATAAAATGAAACGCATCCATTGGCTAGGCACCAGTCTCAATGCGGTCAGAAAATTTCCCGATGAAGCTCGGGCCATGGTGGGTACGGAGTTGCGGCAGATACAAAACGGTTTGATGCCCAGCGACTTCAAACCCATGACGACCGTGGGCGCTGGCGTTTTCGAGATCCGGGTGCGAGCAGGCAATCAGTCATGAGCAACAAACTGAACATGGTCGT
The DNA here is from genome assembly GCA_903953985.1 of uncultured Burkholderiales bacterium. GTDB lineage: Bacteria > Pseudomonadota > Gammaproteobacteria > Burkholderiales > Burkholderiaceae_C > Limnohabitans_A. Next base: position 12,207 of record CAJBLW010000502.1, on the reverse strand, counting down.
TGGCAGCGACAACGTCTTCCACGATCTCGGCTTTGCCGAGCCTGAAGCGCAAAACCTGTTGCTGCGCGCCGACTTGGTCTCGCACATCCGCAAGGTCATCCTCAAACTCGACATCACCCAAGCCGAGGCCGCACAACGCGCAGGCATCAGCCAACCGCGCATGAACGATTTGGTGAAAGGTCGCACCCATAAATTCACGTTGGACGCGCTGGTCAATGTGGCAGCGCAACTGGGCTACACCGTCAAGCTGTCTGTGAAGCGGGCGGCTTGATGGAACGGCTGTTCTGGCGGCTTCCAGCAGGGCTATAGCGATGAACCCACAACCCATACTCCACTTCTGGTTCGTTATGGATTTGTTTTGATATCGGTCTAATTGCCCATAGCTGCAGAACCTCGCTAAACTCGCCCCATGCACCCCGCCATTGCCCAACACCGCGCCGATATTTCGGTCATCTGTCAGCGATACCAAATCCGCCGACTGGAGGTGTTCGGCTCGGCCGCCCGTGCCGATGACTTTGACGCCGAGCGCAGCGATGCCGACTTTTTGGTGGAGTTTTCACCCGAGGCACCCGCAGACTTACACCGCTTTTTTGGCATCAAGTCAGAATTGGAAACACTGCTGGGCCGGGGCGTAGATCTGATCGAGCCTGGTGCGGTGCGCAACCCCTTTGTGCTGGCCAGCATCAACCAGCACCGCGAGTCGATTTATGCAGCGTGACTCTCGCGCTTAGGAGTGTGATCCATGCCAACGATTGCCATCTTCTTCGGGATCATTGTGCGCATGTGGCACGACGATCACCCGCCACCGCATATTCATGTGGAGTACCAAGGGTTCGAAGCTTTGGTAGCGATTGAAACCGGCTTAGTCTCCCAAGGCGAACTTCCACGAAAAGTGGCCAGCATTGTGAAAGACTGGTGCCTGCTTCACCAGACGGAACTGTTCAATAATTGGCAAAAAGCCCAACAATTCGAACCCCTAGACCGGATACAAGGAGCCGACCGTGATTAAGTTGCTTGATGTAGAGACCATTGCAATCCATCAGTTGGAACTGACATTCAGCGATCAAACGCAGGGGATTTTTGATGGCGCCCAATACTTGGCCGACCGCCACGGTCCATTATTGGAAGCCTTGCGTGACCCGGCTTATTTCTCAAGGTGTTTTGTCGATGCCGGCGCACTTTGCTGGCCCAATGGACTAGAACTCTCACCCGCTCGTCTTTACGAGTTGTCTCTTGCCGTCAAAGCTGCTGCTTGACGAGTTTTCCTAAAATCACTGGACCAACATCTGCGGTGCTGGCCCCGTTTGATTGGACAAGCCAGAGCCCCTATAAGTAGACCATGAACACTGGGGTCATGGCGGACCGATGCACAGGGCGGCCAGTCACCCCGCACCGTACTAAAGCAGGGCACAACCGCCATGACCACCTCACTCATCACCACCATCTCCAACCTGCGCACCCTTTATGGTCCGGCAGGTGAACGCGCACTCAAAAAAGAAATGCCTTCGCTGGACACGCATGCCACTCGCTTCGTCGCGCTATCGCCCTTTCTGGTGTTGGCCAGCAGCGATGCGGATGGGCGCATGGACGCTTCGCCACGTGGGGGTGAGCCGGGTTTCGTCAAGGTGCTGGACGCGCAGACGCTTTTGGTGCCCGACTCACCGGGCAACAACCGACTGGACACGCTGGAGAACATTGTCAGCACCGGGCGTTTGGGTTTGCTCTTCATGGTGCCGGGGTTTGACGAGACTTTGCGTATCAACGGCCAAGCGGTTTTGAGCACCGACCCGGCCGATTTGACGCTCTGCGTGGACGCTCGGCGCACACCCAAGTTGGTGATCCGCTTGACGGTGGAGTCGGTCTATCTGCATTGCGCCAAAGCCTTCATGCGCTCGCAGCTGTGGGATGCATCACGGCACCCTGAGCGCAGCAAGCTGCCCAACATGGGTGAGATGCTGCGTGACCAGATTCAGGCGTTCAAGGGCGAAACGATTGAGATCGAATCGCAGGCCGAGATGGTGCAGCGTTACCAGCAGTCGCTTTGATCCGCAAGTGGACGCTGGGTTTTACCAACCGAATAGAAGAAGCTCTGTCCATTGATCTACAGCGACTGGCGATCTTCGTCCGTTTAGGTTGCCAAGAACAACATTCATTGCCGCCACCGTGGTGGTGCGCTGCAACTTGGAGGCGTGCGCGAGGCGAATCGAGGGGTATGCGAAAAAAAAGCCGCCTGCCCTTTTGGGGCGGACGGCTGGCTAACCGACTAAGCGTCGATCACTTGGCCACGGTCGTTGCCTTTTTGGCAGCTTCAACGTGCGTTTGCGCTTGAGTCAGGTGCTCAAACGGCATGAAGGCTTCTCAGTGCTTTTGTCGGAGGGTGCGGCTGAGCAAGATCACCGGGATCAAGCCCACCAGCACCAGTGCCAGCGAGGGCAGTGCGGCTTCACCCAGGCGCTCGTCGCGTGCCAGCTGGTAGGCCACCACAGCCAAGGTGTCGCTGTTGAAGGGGCGCAGCACCATGGTGGCGGGCAGCTCCTTCATCACGTCCACAAACACCAGCAAGGCGGCAGCGATGGTGGTGCGCTGCAGCAGGGGCGCATGCACCCGCCGCATCAGGCCCCAGCCGGTCACGCCCAACATGCGGGCCGAGTCGTCCAGGCTGACCGGAATGCGCGCATAACCGCTTTGCACCGACTGCAGCGCCACGGCACAAAAGCGCACCAGGTAAGCCCACACCAGACCGAGCGACGTGGCCGTGATCCAGGCACCTGCCGACGAAGCGGGCCAGGTTTGTTGAATCCAACCCACCGGCAACAGCAGGCCCACCACCACCACCGCACCAGGAATGGCATAACCCAAGCCCACCAGCTGGATCGCGCCCTGGCTGATGCGGTCGGCCCGCGTGCGCACGCTGAAGGCCAGCGCCAACGCCACGCCCACGGCCAGCACGGCGGTGATCGCGCCCAAGCGCAAGCTGGTCCAGGCCCACTGGCCAAAACGCTCCCAGGGCAGCGCGGTGGTCTCGCCCAAAAAAGCGCGCAGCATGATGAGCACCGGCAGAACAAAACCCAGCAGCACCGGTAAGCTGCACACGCCCCACGCCAGCCATCGGCGCGTGCCATGCAACTGCACCGGCTGCGCCTCCGCCGATCCCTGACGCGATCCGCGCCCTTGGTTGAAGCGTATGCGCTTTTGGGCGCGTTGTTCCAGTTGCAGCAAGACCACCACCACCGCAAGCAACACCGTGGCCAGCTGCGCGGCGGCGATGCGGTTGTCCATTGACAGCCATGCCTTGTAAATTCCGGCCGTGAAAGTCTGGATGCCGAAGTAGCTGGACACGCCAAAGTCGGCCAGGGTTTCCATAAGAGCCAAAGCCACGCCCGCAGCCACAGCGGGGCGGGCCAAAGGCAGGGCGATCTCGCGGATGCGGCGGGACAAAGGGGCGCCCAGCAAGCGGGCCGCTTCCATCAAACCCGAAGCCCTCTCCACCAAGGCGGTGCGGGCCAGCAAATAAACATAGGGGTAAAGCGACAAAGTGAACACCAGCGCCGCACCCCAGACGCTGCGCACATCGGGCCACAAGCGGCCTTGCAAACCCAGCGCCTCGCGCAAGGCCACCTGCAGCGGCCCGCTGAACTGCAAAAAGTCGGTGTAGGCATAGGCCACCACATAGGCTGGCATGGCCAGCGGCAAAAGCAGCAGCCACTCAAAAACGCCGCGCCCCGGGAAATCAAACAAGGTGACCAAGGCGGCTGTGGCCAGGCCCAGCACCGTCACACCCACCGCCACCATCAGGCACAGGCCCAACGTGGTCAGCGCGTAATCGGGCAGCACGGTGGCGGCCATTTCGCGCAAGATGCTGGCGCTCTCGCCACTCCACTGCAGCCACGAGCCGAGCACGGCCAAAACCGGCAAGGCCAAAGCCAGCGCCAGCAAGGCAAACAGCAAGGAGGGGAGGCCCGATAAACGGCGGGCCAAGGTGGTCAGCATAGCCATCGATTGTAGGAGCGCCAAACAACCTGCCTACAATCCAAAGCATGTTTCTAGAACTGCGCCAACTCGACATCCAATACCCTGGCAGCACCGTGCCCGCCGTGCGAGGGGTGAACCTTGGGCTGCGATCGGGCGATATTGGCGTGCTGATCGGGCCTTCTGGCTGCGGCAAAACCACTTTACTGCGTGCGGTAGCGGGACTGGAGCCAGTGTCGGGAGGGCAAATTTTGCTGTCGAACCGTGTGGTCAGCGAAAAGGGCCACACCGAACCGGCCGAACGCCGCCGAATTGGCATGGTGTTTCAGGACTATGCGCTGTTTCCGCACATGGACGTGGGGCATAACGTGGGCTTTGGCCTGGCGCATTTGCCCAAAACCGAGCGCCAAAAACGGGTGGCTGAAGTACTTGAACTCGTGGGGCTAACGGGTTCAGACACACGCTTCCCGCACGAACTCTCAGGCGGTCAGCAGCAACGCGTGGCCTTGGCCCGCGCCTTGGCCCCCAAGCCGGACCTGCTGCTGCTGGATGAGCCGTTTTCCAACCTGGACATCGACCTGCGCGAACGCCTGGCCCACGAGGTGCGCAACATCCTCAAAGCCGCCCAGGCCACCGCGCTGCTGGTCACGCACGACCAGCTCGAAGCCTTTGCAATCGGCGATGTGATTGGCGTCATGAACGAAGGCCAATTGCACCAGTGGGACGATGCCTACAGCCTTTATCACCGCCCCGCCACCCGCTTTGTGGCCGACTTCATTGGCCATGGCGTGTTCACCCCTGCCACTCTGCGCGAAGTGGACGGGCACATCTTGGTCAGTACCCCGGTGGGTGAGTTGCGCGATGTGGCCGAATGCCCTTTGCCTTGCGCCTTTGATGGCGGTCAGTGCGATGTGCTGCTGCGGGCCGACGACATCGTGCACGACGACGATGCCCCGGTCAAAGCTCAGATCATCCGCAAGGCTTTTCGGGGCTCGGAGTTTTTGTACACCCTGCGCCTGGCCACGGGCGAGCAGTTGATGGCCCATGTGCCCAGCCACCACGACCACAAACTCGGCGAATGGATCGGCATTCGGGCCGAAGTGGACCACGTTGTCACCTTCAACCGCGCCTGTCCGGTGGGCGACCGCGAACTGTGCCAGATGCCCTGCGCGCAAGCAGAGGCTTGCGAGCACACCGACCCGCAATACCAGCCGGTCAAGTTCATTTGAAAATTCCGCCTGTTGGGTTGGTGTCGGCCACATGAGCCCTGGTGTGGGCTCACGCTGAATTCAATCGTGCAGGCACGTGTGCTGCAGCCTACAAAGTATCTCGCAAACGAATCACCTCTTGACGCAAATCCTGGGCCCAGGCTCGGCGGTCACGGCCCATAGCGGCTTGGGGCTCGCCAAAGTGCACCACGGCTTCGATGCGGCGGGCTTTCAGAGTGCGCCACATGGAGCCAATCAAGGTGTCGTCACCGATGTAGCACGGCGCAAAACTGGGTTCGCCCGTTTCGGCATCGATGAATTTGAGCGACATGGGCTGTACCGGGGCTTCGGCCTGGATGGCCGCCTGGATCAGGTTGGCGTGGAAGGGCAGCAACTCGCGCCCGTCGCTGGTGGTGCCTTCAGGAAACACCGCCACCACATCGCCATTCCTCATGGCGTCGGCCATGTCTTTGACCATCCGCAGAGCGTCTTTGCGGTTGGTGCGTTCGATGTACAGCGTGCCCGCACCCGTGGCCAGCGTGCCCACCAAAGGCCAGTCTCGGATGTCGGATTTGGAGACAAATCGGCAGTGCCTGGCTGCGTGAATGACCAGGATGTCGAGCCATGAGATGTGATTGGCCACCATGAGCGCCGGTCCGTTGGGCACCGGTTGGCCCAGCACGCGCAAATGGATGCCCCACAGCGCCAGAAACTGCAGCGCCCAGGCTTGCACGCGCATTTCCCGCTGCTCGGGGCTCAGTTGGGGAAAGCGCAGGTAAATGGTCCACATGCCCATGAGCACGTGCCACAGCCCCCGCAGGAATCTCCAAATCGCAGACAAGGTCAGCATCTTGTCCTCAAGCTGCGGTCATTTTCAGACTTGATCCCATGGCGCAACACCGATCAAGCCTCAAACGCCACTTGCCCGCCGACCACCGTGGCCCGCACGCGGCCGGGCAACTCGTAGCCAGAAAACGGCGTGCTCTTGCCTTGGCTGCGCAGGGCAGCGTCGCACACCAGCCAGTGGCCTTCGGTCGACAGCACGCACACATCGGCCACGCCCCCAACAGCCAGATGGCCCACCGAGTCTTGCAAACTGCCCAGGGTGGTGCCCAGCACGCGGGCCGGGTCGGCGGTGATGCGCGAGAGCACTTGCGGCACAGGCAAATCGGCCTCCTGCCCCCACTTGAGGGCCAGGCTCCAGAGCAGTTCCATGCCGGTGGCGCCAGGTTCGGCTTCGGCAAATGGCAAGGCCTTGGCGTCGGCGTCCACCGGGGTGTGGTCGGACACCAGCACGTCCAGCGTGCCATCGGCCAGGCCAGCACGCAGCGCATCGCGGTCGCGCTGCTGGCGCAGCACGGGCACCAGGCGCGCACGGCTGTCAAAGTAACCCATGTCAGCATCGGTCAGGTGCAGAGAATTGATGCTCACATCGGCCGTGACCGGCAGGCCCTCGGCCTTGGCCTGGCGCACCAGCTCCACACCTTGGGCACTGCTGATGCGGCACAGGTGCACGCGGGCTCGGGTGCTGCGCACCAACTCAAAAATCGTGTGCATGGCAATCGTCTCGGCCGCCACGGACACGCCCGACAAGCCCATGCGTGTGGCCAAGGCCCCGCTGGCGGCCACGCCCTTGCCCAAGTACAGCTCTTGCGGGCGCAGCCAGACGGTGTAGCCAAAGGTGCTGGCGTATTGCAGCGCACGTTGCAGCACCTGGGTGCTGGGGATTGGCACTTCAGCCTGAGAAAACCCGACGCAACCAGCGGCCGTGAGTTGGCCCATTTCAGTCAGCACATCGCCCTTGAGGCCCACCGTGAGCGCACCCAGCGGCAGCACACGGGCTTGGTGCAGTTTTTCGGCGCGGTAGCGCAGCATCTCGACCAGACCCGGTTCGTCCAGCACCGGGTCTGTGTCGGGCGGGCACACCAGGCTGGTCACGCCACCCGCCACAGCAGCGGCCATTTCACTCTCCAGCATGCCCGCATGTTCCTGCCCCGGCTCGCGCAGACGCGCAGCCAAATCGACCAGGCCTGGGGCCACGATGCAGCCTTGGGCGTTGATCACGCGGCTGGGCTTAAAGTCAGCGGGCGCCTGGCCGATCGCCACAATGCGACCAGCGGCGATCGCCACATCGGCCATTTGGTCATAGCCGCTTGCGGGGTCGATGACACGGCCGTTTTGAATGAGGAGCTTCATGGTTTTTCCTTAAGCCTCGTTGCCTGAGACGATGCTCATCACCGCCATGCGCACCGCGATGCCAAAAGTCACCTGCGGCAAGATCACGCTTTGCTGGCCATCCACCACGGCGGAGTCGATCTCGACCCCCCGGTTGATCGGGCCGGGGTGCATGACGATGGCGTCGGGCTTGGCCCGTTGGAGTTTTTCGGGGGTCAGGCCAAAGCTCTCAAAGTATTCCTGGCTGGAGGGCAGCAACGCACCGCTCATGCGCTCGTTTTGCAGGCGCAGCATGATGACCACGTCACAGTCCTTGATGCCTTCTTCGAGGTTGTTGAAGACGCGAACACCCATTTGTGCCATGTCGGCTGGCACCAGGGTTTTAGGGCCGACCACACGCACTTCGGCACAACCCAGAGTGGTGAGCGCGTGGATGTCCGAGCGGGCCACGCGAGAGTGAAGTACATCGCCCACAATGGCCACGGTGAGGTTGGAAAAATCTTTCTTGTAGTGCCGAATGGTGTACATGTCCAGCAGCCCTTGGGTGGGGTGGGCATGCCGCCCGTCACCGGCGTTGACCACATGCACATGGGGCGCAACGTGTTGGGCAATCAGGTAAGGCGCGCCCGACTCGCTGTGGCGCACCACAAAAATGTCGGCAGCCATCGCGCTCAGGTTGGCAATCGTGTCGAGTAGCGACTCGCCCTTGGCTGCAGACGAGCGGGCAATGTCGAGCGTGTACACATCGGCCGACAAGCGGGTAGCCGCGATGTCAAAGGTGGTGCGGGTGCGGGTGCTGTTTTCGAAAAACAAGTTGAACACACTCTTGCCGCGCAAAAGGGGCACCTTTTTGACTTCGCGGTCGCTCACGCTGACAAAGCTGGCTGCGGTGTCAAGGATGTGGGTGAGGATGTCTTTGGACAAGCCTTCGGTGGAGAGCAGGTGAATCAGCTCGCCGTTTTGGTTGAGTTGGGGGTTGTTGCGTTTGTAGAGCATGTTGTTCTCACCTTGGTCAGGCTTTGTTCTCCACTTCAAAACTGAATCGACCCGCCTCGTCACGGGCCAGCGCCAGCGATTGGGTTTCGGGCAAGGCCACGCGTGCGGCGGCAAAGTCGGCCTGAATGGGCAGTTGACGTCCACCCCGGTCCACCAGCACGGCCAGCTGCACGCGGGCGGGGCGGCCGTAGTCAAAAATTTCGTTCATCACGGCGCGAATCGTGCGGCCGGTGTAGAGCACATCGTCGAGGATCAGGATGTCGGCCCCAGCCACCTCAAACGGCATGCTGGTCTGACCACCAGCCGACAGGCCGCGCTGGGCAAAGTCGTCGCGGTGCATGACCGAAGACACCTGACCCGCTTCACCGGGCAGACCCAGGTCGCGTTGCAGTCGCTGGGCCAGCCAGGCGCCACCCGAGGTGATGCCCACGAGGCGGGTGTTGTCCTGACACAGGCTGCGCACGCCGCGCAGGAGTTCTTGGTACAGGGCTTCTGCATTCAACGACAAAGCACTCATGGCAGGCTCCTTAAGAATTGGTCCAGAATGATCGCCGCCGCCGCCGCATCGGCGTCTTTAGCGCCATAAGAATGCGCTTCGGTCGTGGTGTAACGCTCGTCCACCTCGTACACCGACAGGCCAAAACGACCACGCAACTGGCGGCCGAACTTACGCGCGCGCAAAGTATTTTCATGCTCGCCCCCATCGGGATGGGTGGGCAGGCCAATCACCAGTGCATCGGGTTGCCATTCTTTGATGCGTTTGGCAATGTGCTCAAAGCGGGCTTCGCCCTCGGCGGCGATGGTGCCTTGCGGGGTGGCCAACTTCAACAACCGGTTGCCCACGGCCACGCCAGTACGCTTGAGGCCATAGTCAAAAGCCAGAAAACTCTGGTGATGGGGCGGGACGGCTTGATCGGGCGTGCTGCTCATGCGTGCCCCGCGTCAGGCGAGAGCATCCAGCTTTTGAGGCCGAGCAGGTCAAGGGCGCGGTCGTAACGCTCGGCCATGGGCACCTCAAAGATCACATCGGCCGAGGCGGCCACCGTGAGCCAGGTGTTTTCGCCCAGCTCGGATTCGAGCTGGCCCTCGCCCCAGGAGGAGTAGCCCAGCGTGACCAGCACGCGGCGCGGGCCAGCGCCAGAAGACAGGGCTTCGAGCACGTCGCGCGAGGTGGTCATCTCCAGCCCACCGGGAACGGTGAGCGTCGAGGCGTAGGCCGAGCCTTCTTGTTCGGGCTTGTCCATGCACAACGGGTCGTGCAGCACGAAGCCGCGCTCGGTCTGTACCGGGCCGCCGTGGCCGACCGGGTTTTGCATCAGGTCTTCGCGGCGCAACGGTAGATCGACCTTGTCAAACAAGAGGCGCATGCTGATGTCGGAGGGTTTGTTGATGATCAGGCCCATGGCCCCCCTAGCGCTGTGCTCGCACATGTAGATGACGCTGCGGGCGAATGTCTCGTCCTCCAACCCGGGCATGGCGATCAGGAAATGATGCTTGAGGTCAATGGAGGCAGAATCAGCGGTCATGCACCGATTTTAGCGGTCCCGACTCTGCAGACGGGGTCACGGGTGCATTGTTTGACTCAAACCGGCAAACCCCGATGGAAACCCCTTTTTCTTGTGGCCTGGTCTGGCTGCGACGCGACCTGCGTGTGAGCGACCATGCCGCCCTGCACCAGGCCCTGAAGCATTGCCAGCGGGTGCATGTGGTGTTTGTGTTCGACACCGAAATCCTGGACACCCTGCCCCGCGCCGACCGCCGGGTCGAGTTCATCCGCGAATCGCTGGTCGAGGTCGACGCTCAATTGCGTGCCCTGGCCGGCCACCCCCAAGCCGGCCTGATCGTGCGCCACGGCGTGGCCAAAGACAAAATCGTCAAACTGGCCCAGCACCTGCAGGCCCAGGTGGTGTTTGCCAACCACGACGACGAGCCCCTGGCGCTGGCCCGCGACATTCAGGTGCGCGGCCACCTGGCTGACCACGGCATCGTGCTGCACACCTTCAAAGACCATGTGGTGTTTGAGCGCCACGAAGTGCTGACCCAAATGAACAAGCCCTTCAGCGTGTTCACCCCCTACAAAAACGCTTGGCTTAAAAAAGTCTTGCCAGAAGACCTGCAGGCTTTCGAAGTGGCCCCACTGGCCCAGCGCTTGGCCCCGCGCCCAGCCGACTTGGCCATGCCCGTGCCCAGCCTGCAAGACATAGGCTTTGAACCCACCAACCTGCAGGCCCTGAAAATCCCCACCGGCGAGTCGGGCGCGCAGGCCTTGCTGCAAGACTTTTTGACCCGCATTGACCAGTATGAAGACACCCGCAACTTCCCGGCCGTCAAAGGCCCCAGTTACCTGAGCGTGCATTTGCGCTTTGGCACGGTGTCGATCCGCCAACTGGCCCGCGAGGCGCACCCGCGCATGCTGGCGGGCAGCACGGGGGCCAGTGTGTGGCTGTCAGAGTTGATTTGGCGCGACTTTTATGTGCAGGTGCTGCACAACTTTGCGCATGTGGGTCAAAGCAAAAGCTTCAAGCCCGACTACGACGCCATCCGCTGGGAACATGGCCCCCACGCCCACAAGCTGTTTGACGCTTGGTGCGAGGCCCGCACTGGCTACCCTCTGGTGGACGCGGCCATGCGCCAAATCAACCAAACGGGCTACATGCACAACCGCCTGCGCATGGTGGTGGCGAGCTTTTTGGTCAAGGATTTAGGGATTGATTGGCGCTGGGGCGAAAAGTACTTTGCCACCCACCTGAACGACTTCGATCTGTCGGCGAACAACGGCGGCTGGCAGTGGGCCAGTTCCAGCGGGTGCGATGCACAACCTTACTTTCGCATCTTCAACCCGATCAGCCAAAGCGAAAAATTTGACCCCGAGGGGAAATTCATCCGCCGCTACGTGCCCGAGTTGGCGGCCCTGCCCACGGCCGCGCTGCACGCCCCCTGGCTGGCCAAGCCCATGGAATTGCAATCGGCAGAGGTGGTGATCGGCAAGAATTACCCCGCCCCCATCGTCGACCATGCCCAAGCCCGCGATAAAACCCTGGCCAGGTATGCCGTGGTCAAAAAAGTTGCGGGCTGATCAGATGGCGACCATCTCGAAATCTTCCTTGCGGGCCGCGCATTCGGGGCAAGTCCAGTTCATGGGCACGTCTTCCCACTTGGTGCCAGGGGCGATGCCGTGCTCGGGGTCGCCCTCGGCTTCGTCGTAAATCCAGCCGCAAATCAGGCACATCCAGGTTTTGTGTTCCATCACAGTGTCGCAATCAGAGAGTCGAATAGAATAATTTGATTGTATCGGCCCATTCAACACACGCCCTGTCTGGGGTGCCATGGCCCCTGACATTTGACCTTCAATGACCGATCCCAAGACCGCAAACACCGACATCGAACAACTTCTGGATGACGAAGAGTCGGCCAGCTTGGCCTGCGTGCTGTCTTTCAATGCCAACGACCCCAGCGGCGCAGGCGGCCTGAGCTGTGACTCGGTGGCCATGGCCTCGGTGGGGGCACATTGCATGCCCATCTGCACAGGCACATATGTGCGGGACACCAGCGGCATCACCGACTTTTTTGCGCTCGACGACGAAGCCGTGCACGACCAAGCCCGCGCCGTGGCCGAAGATGTGCCGATACAGGTCATCAAAGTGGGCTTTGTCGGTACGCCCGAGAGTTTGGCAGTGATCGCCGAGTTGTCGGACGACTACGACGGTGTGCCCTTGGTGGCCTACATGCCCAACTTGTCGTGGTGGGAAGAAGACAAGATCGACGCTTATTTGGACGCTTTTCGCGAACTGCTGCTGCCGCAAACCAGCGTGCTGGTGGGCCATCACAGCACGCTGCGCCGCTGGCTGCTGCCCGACTG
>CAJBLW010000501.1 GCA_903953985.1 uncultured Burkholderiales bacterium | reverse complement strand
GTTTGTGCTGCAAGGCATGACGGGCAAACAACTGCCCTACATCGCCCGCGTCTCCATGCCCATGTTCTTCCTGATGATGGGCGCTGTGCTGCTGATTTACTTTGTGCCGGGCATCGTGACCTGGCTGCCCACCCAGATGAAACTCTGACGGTAGGCATCGATTCATCCCCTATGATTCAACCCGTTCCCAAAGGACGGGTTGTTCATTTGGGATGATAAGGAATGCTGTGTTCAAAAATGTGATGGTTTACCGCATCGGCGAGGGCTTTGCGCCTGCATTGGCCGATGTGCAAGCGGCGCTGGAGCCGGTGCAATTTGTGGAGTGTGGCGCCAGCCAAGACAAGTCGATTGGCTGGGTGCCGCCCCGGGGCGAGGCGCATGGCCCACTGGTCGAATCGGTCGGCGGGCAGTGGATCCTGAAACTCATGATCGAGTCCAAGGCGGTGCCCGGCAACGTGGTGCGCCGCAAGGCCGACGAGCGCATCGCCGAAATCGAAGCAGCGACCGGCCGCAAACCCGGCAAAAAAGAAAAACGCGACCTGATGGACGATGTGCTGTTGTCGCTGCTGCCGCAGGCGTTTGCCCGCCAGTCCACCGTGCTGGTGTGGATGGACTTGGAGAACCGCCGCTTGGTTCTCAACGCAGGCAGCCAAGGCAAGGCGGATGAAGTCATGTCGGCTCTGATGAACGTGATGGGCGGCCTGTCGGTCTCACTCATCCAAACCTTGACCTCACCCCAAGCGGCCATGACCCAATGGCTCTTGGCGCAAACGCCCGACGAGTGGCCCGCCGACCTGACGGTGGAGCGCGAAACCGTGCTCAAGTCCACTGGCGAAGACGCCGCCAGCGTGCGCTTCACCCGCCACCACCTGGCCAACGACGATGTGCGCAAACATGTCATGGAAGGCAAGCTGCCCACGCAACTGGCGCTCAGCTGGGACGGGCGCGTGGCCTTTGTGCTGACCGAGACCCTGCAGCTGAAAAAAGTGCAGTACCTCGATGGCGTGATGGACGAGTCGGGCACCGACAAAAACGAAGACAGGTTTGACACCGACGTGGCCTTGTCCACCGGCTTGCTGGGTCCGCTGATCGACAGCCTGATCGAAGCCCTGGGCGGCGAGATGGAACTGGGTGCAGCGGCTGCCGACCAGTCCCCGCCTAACCCAACGCGCACTTTGGTGAATTCGACCCTCAAGACGAGCGCTACGGGCGCAGCGGCGACTGACGAAGACCCGCCGTTTTAATCGTCGGTAAGACTCCAGCGAAAGGACCCCCGCCATGTTCACGGTGATCGCGATTTGCCTGGGTGCTTGCGTGGGTGCGCTGTCGCGCTGGCAGCTGGGCCTGTGGCTCAACCCCAGCCCGGCAAGCGATGGCCTCTTGCCGTGGGGCACGTTGGCGGCCAACCTGATCGGTGGCTACCTGGTGGGTGTGTGCGTGGGCGTGTTCCAGCAACTGCCCGAGCTTGACCCGGTGTGGCGCTTGGCCTTGGTCACCGGTTTTTTAGGGGCACTGACCACTTTTTCCAGCTTCTCGGCCGAGGTCGTGGCCATGCTGCAGCAAGGCCGATTTGCACTGGCCATGAGCACAGCCGCCTTGCACCTGTTGGGTTCCTTGGCGCTCACGGTGCTGGGCCTGCACACCGTCGCGCTGTGGGCGGCGCGCAGCTGAGGACCAGCGCCCGCGATCTGTACGGCCAGCCCACGCCCTCAGGCGACGCCCATGGCCTGCTGCAACACCTGCACCGCTTGCTGGTCATCGTGGCCCCGCCAGGCCACCACTTGATCGGGTCGAATCAACACCCAAGGCGCTTCGTACAAGGCCAGCAGATCCTGGCCGCTGTGCGCCACCCGTTTCAAATCCATGCCCAGTTGGCTGGCCGCCGCCAAAAACCCTGAGGCATCCAAGGGCTGCGGGCCCAGTTGCAGCAAGGTCCATTCGCTGTGAAACGTGTCAAAAAGCGAACGCCCATCGGCCAGCCAGGCATGCGGCGGACGCCCGCCCGGGCAGGCACTGGGCTGGTAGCTGTTGGCAGCATCGGACGGCGGCGTGCTGCCATCGGGCACCACGATCGCAGAGCCGTCGTAGCGCCCGCCAAACGTTACCCCAGGAATGTTGAACTCCAGACGCACATGCCGGTTCAGAT
>CAJBLW010000500.1 GCA_903953985.1 uncultured Burkholderiales bacterium | reverse complement strand
TCGAGCGTCGTGTCAAGCACGCGCTTTACGGCAAGATCGTGGCCAAGTCGAGCAAGTACCACGCGCACGACGAAACAGGTCAATATCACCTGGGCGATACCATCGAAATAACGGAAAGCCGTCCGATTTCGAAGACCAAAAACTGGGTGGCCAGCCGCCTGGTGCAGAAAGCCGAAGCGGTCTGAGTCTAAAAACCTGACTTCTGCAAACTTTCTTAAAACGACCCACAATTGTGGGTCGTTTTTTTTTACTCGGCAATACTGCCATTTCTGAAATATGGAGCAACACATGATCAAAGTCGGAGACACTCTACCTGCAGCCACACTGATGGAATATGTCGAGGTGGAGGGCAACGGTTGCAGCATTGGCCCCAATCCCGTAGATGTGGCTAAAGCCACTGCTGGCAAAACTGTTGCCTTGTTTGCATTGCCTGGTGCGTTCACGCCCACTTGTTCAGCCAAACATGTACCCGGTTATGTAGAAAACCACGATGCTCTGAAATCAGCTGGCGTTGATGAAATCTGGTGTGTGAGCGTGAATGACGCCTTCGTCATGGGTGCCTGGGCACGTGACCAGAAAACTGGCACCAAGGTGCGCATGTTGGGCGACGGCAGCGGTGATTTCAGCAAGGCCACTGGCTTGACGCTGGACCTGACTACCCGCGGCATGGGCGTGCGCAGTAACCGATATTCGATGTTGGTGAAAGATGGCAAAGTGGCCACTTTGAATGTTGAAGGTCCGGGCAAATTTGAAGTCAGCGATGCCGCAACGCTGTTGGCTCAAGCCAAAGGTTGAAGTCGACTGGCCAAAATCAAAAAGGGACCGAAGGTCCCTTTTTTGTTGCCACTTGGGCAGTTCGCTCAATCGATGTCGACTTTGAGGTAATGAGCACCTGCGAAGGGATTGTGATAGTAGGGCGGTATCTCTACAAAGCCCAAGTCTTCGTAAAGGGCACGGGCTGACTCCATGTCATCAAGTGTGTCGAGCAGGACGCAGCTGTAACCCGCTTTGCGGGCTGCGTCGAGAATGCCTTCTGTCAATTGACGGCCCAAACCCAAACCTCTGAAAGCTGGGCGCACATAAAGGCGTTTCATTTCAGCGGCATTGGAATAATCAGAACTGTCCAGCGGGCGCAGGGCGCAGCACCCTGCCAAAGCATCGTTCACCCAAGCCAACAAGAGTGCGCCGCGAGGCTCGGTGTATTCACCAGGCAAACTTTGCAGCTCTTTTTCAAAACCTTGGAAACGCAGATCCACTTTCAGGCTTTCTGCATACTCCTGAAAGATGGTGCGGGTCACATCCCAGTCAGCAGAACTGGTCGGTTGCTGCAATAGAACGATCGGCATGAGCAAGTTGGACTAAAAAAACCAAACCACAGTGTAGCTGCAGCCGAGTGGCCGTCATGGGCTCAGCCGCCCATGGAAACAATGATGAAAACGGCCATGGCCGATACGAACAGCATCAGTAAGGCCAAGGAACGGGAGCGGCCATGGTCGGCCGAGGAAACAACTGGATTAGGCAATGACATGTCCCCAAGCCACATGGAGGGAACCAGCGCCTGGTTTCTTCGCCAGCGGTACCAGACCAAGGCCAGTAGATGAATGCAGACCAAAACGATCAAGGTGGTCTTGCCCCATCCTTTGTGCCAACTGGTGGCCAGAGCGACCCATTGGCCGGAAGCCAGTGAGGACAAAGGCCCCATGTTGGCGATTTCATCGTCACTGATGAGCCCCGTGCCCACTTGCAAGAACAAAATGAGCAGAAAAGCCAAGACTGACCAGGACCCCAAAGGGTTGTGACCCGCGAATTGAGTGAACCTGTCGCGACCTTGAAGGTAAGCCCAAACGCGCAAAGGACTGATGGGCAGCTGTGACCAGCGAGACCAGAACCCGCCAACAACACCCCAGACAACTCGAAAAAGTAAAAGTGTCAAAACGCAATATCCAAAACGGAAATGCCACTGCATGGCGTTGCCACCCAAATTGCCCGTGATGACCAGCCCACACACACACAGCACCAGCCCCCAGTGAAAAAGGCGGGTGGGCAGATCCCAGATGCGAACTTGAACCATAAGGACTTTCATGGATACGGGTAAAGCCAAGTTATGAGAAACTAATTCACAGTCAAAGCATCGCGCTTTGGCGAAAACATCTCTCAATTGGAGTTGAACATGAAAACAATGTCAGGTCTTTTTAGCATGGCCGTGGCGATGGCCATGACCTTACCTGCTCAAGCACAGTTTGCCAAGCCGGAGGATGCGGTCAAGTACCGCAAAGCGAGTTTTACGGTGATGTCCGCGCATTTTGGTCGATTGGGTGCGATGGCCAACGGTCGTATGCCGTATGACGCGAAAGCCGCCGCCGAAAATGCCGACGTGGCGCTGACACTCTCCAAGTTGCCTTGGGCCGCCTTTGGCGAGGGGACAGACAAAGGTGAGACCCGCGCCAAGCCAGAAATCTGGAAAGAATCGGCCAAGTTCAAGGAAGCAGCAGACAAAATGCAAGTTGAAATGGGCAAATTGAATGTGGCCGCCAAGGCGGGCAACATCGATGCCTTGAAAGCTGCTTTTGGCCCAGCCGCAGCGTCGTGCAAAGCCTGCCACGACAACTTCCGCAAAGACTGATGACGGCACCCTGAGCGGCGGGCACTTGGGGCTTGCTGCTCAGGTTGAGGCCAGGAGTTTTTCAATCAGTTTGTGCAGCTCTGCAAAGTCAGGCGTCCCCACAAAGCGTTTGACAATTTCGCCCTGCTTGTTGACGACAAAAGTGGTGGGAGTGAGTTTGATGTCGCCCCATTCGCGAGCCACTACACCCGTGTTGTCAATGGCCACCCCAAAGGGCAACTGTCGCGATTGGGCGAAATTGACCACATAACTGGGCGGGTCGTAGCTCATCGCCACAGCCAAGGTGACATAGCCGCGGTCTTTGTACTTGTTGTGAGTGGCCACCAGTTCAGGCATCTCGGCCACACAGGTGGTGCAACTGGTGGCCCAAAAGTTCACCAAAGTTACTTTTCCTTGCAATTGCTTTGTGCTCACGGTGCTGCCGTCGAGCAAAACGAAGGAAGATTCAGGCGCACGCTCACCCGCGCACCCCCACAGGGCCAGCAACAAGCCGAGCACGAAAGCCCCATTCAGCACTCGACGGCCCACAGGCCGCAGATCCAAGGGAGTAATCAGATGGTTCTTCATCGCAGAAAGTTTAATACGTTCGCCATGTCCTCTGGCATTTTGGCCATTGTGCCCGCGCATGCCTTCAGTTTGGCTGACTTGAGTGCCGGGGATGCATCGCAAGGTTTGAAACTGGCCTTGGAAAAAGGGGCCAGTGCCGCGATCAGTTTGCTGGGCGTGGAGGGCGGTTTCATGGGGAACGACAAAGTGCGCATTGGCTTGCCGGATGCCTTGAGCAAGGGCGCGAGAATGCTCAAGACCCTGGGCATGGGCCAGCAACTCGATGCCTTGACCTTGCAAATGAACCGTGCAGCCGAACAGGCAGTGCCCTTGGCACAAAAGGCCTTGGTGCAGTCGATACAGACCATGTCGGTGCAAGACGCCAAGGGGATTTTGAAGGGTGGGGATACCGCGGTGACTCAATTCTTTGTGGAAAAGACGCGAGCCCCCTTAAGTGCTGAATTCCTGCCACAAGTCAAGCAGGTGCTGGGCCAATTGGGCGTAGTGGAACAGTTCAATGCGTTGGCGGGCAAGTTGTCCAGCATGGGCCTGGTGTCCAAAGACAAAGCGCTATTGGAAAACCACGTCACCGGCAAAACCCTGGATGGGCTGTATTTCATGATTGGCGAAGAGGAAAAAAAGATCCGCCAAAACCCGGCACAGGCTGGCAGTGCTTTGCTCAGCAAAGTGTTTGGGACATTGCGCTGAGAGTGCCGCCCCGCGCATGGCGGAAAAGGGCCTTTAAAGCAAGGACAGCAGGTGTTTGACCAAGCCATCGGGGTCACTGACCATGGGGTCATGGCCGGTGCGCATCGCCAATACTTTCGAGCCCGGCAACCAAGCTCCATCCCAGAATTTGGGGTCTACCATGCGAATACGACTGACATCGATGGTGCCCAAAGGCGGCGAGGTGCAGTTGATGAACGTGCGTGGCACGCTGGCAACGCGTTGTGGATGAAAGTCGAGCACTTGGGTGTAAGGGCCGCCTGGGTGTGGGGTTTGACGCCTTTGTACCCAGGCATGGTCGGCATCGCTCAAGCCAAACACCGAAGGGTCGGGCGCGGGGAAGGCGTGCAAGGGATGGGCTTGCGCCGCAGAGATGCGGGCGTTTCGGGTGCCGCTGGCGTGGGTGCTGCTCCAGCTTTCGCCGGGTTTGGGCAGCACCGCGTCCAGATAGACCAGGTGGCGCAGTCGCTCGGGCCTGCGATCGGCAACAGCTGTTCCCAACATGCCGGCATACGAGTGCACCACCAAAACTATTTCGTCCATTTCTTCGGCGTCCATGGCGGCCATCACGTCCGTGATGTGACTTTCCAGATCAATGCCCGGGTGCAGCAGGTGGGCGCGCTCACCCACCCCGGTCAGGGTGACGGCATGGACGCGGTGCCCTGCGCCCATCAGGCCAGGCAACACCCGCTGCCAGCACCAAGCACCGTGCCAGGCACCATGGACGAGCAAAAAATTGGCCATCAAATCACCCCTTTGCCGCGAAGAGGTCCCAGTTGATCAGAGTTCCAGCCCAACACTTCGGACAAAACTTCGGCGGTGTGCTGTCCCAGCATGGGAGGTGGCAAGTCCTGGCGAACGGGAGTGCGGCTCAGCTTCATGGGGCTGGCCACCAGCTTGAGGTCGGGTTTGATGGGGTGCTGCCAATCCTGCACCATGCCTCGGGCCTGGATTTGCGGGTCCACAAAGACCTCACTCAGTGTGTTGATCGCCCCGCAGGGTACCTTGGCGGCTTCGAGGGCTGCCAACCAATCGGCCTTGGTGCGGGTTTTGAGAATGGCTTCCAGCAGGGGCACCAGGGTGTCGCGGTGGCGAACCCGGGCGGCGTTCAGGGCGTAGCGCGCGTCTTGCACCAGCTCGGGGCAGCCCGCCACGGTGCAGAACTTGGCAAACTGCCCGTCGTTGCCCACCGCCAAAATCAGGTGGTCGCGGCTGCCGGGCTCTGAGCCTGTCGGGGCCATGGTTTCGAACACTTGGTAGGGCACGATGTTTTGGTGGGCGTTGCCAGCCCGGCCTGGCACTTTGCCACTGACGAGGTAGTTGGATCCCAAATTCGCCAGCATGGCCACCTGGGTGTCAAGCAAGGCCATGTCCACTTGCTGGCCTTGGCCGGTGCGTTCTACATGTCGCAGTGCTGCCAAGATCGCTACGGTGGCGTACATGCCGGTGAACAGGTCTGCGACGGCCACGCCCACTTTTTGGGGGCCGCCACCCAAGTCGTCCCGCTCGCCAGTCACGCTCATGAGGCCGCCGATGCCTTGCACGGCATAGTCATAACCTGCCCGCTCGCGGTAAGGGCCGGTCTGGCCAAAGCCGGTCACGCTGCAATACACCAGTTTGGGGTTCAAGGCGCTCAGGCTGGCGTAGTCCAGGCCGTAACGGGCCATGTCGCCGACCTTGAAATTTTCAACAAAGACGTCGCAATGCTTGACCAGCTCCCGGATCAGAGCTTGGCCTTCGGGTTGGGCGATGTCGCAGGTCACCGACCGCTTGTTGCGGTTCGCACCCAGATAGTAAGCAGCCTCGGCAGTGTCCTGCCCTTGGGCATCTTTCAAAAAGGGTGGCCCCCAGGTGCGGGTGTCGTCACCCGTGCCGGGGCGCTCAATCTTGATGACGTCGGCCCCCAGGTCGGCCAAAGTCTGGGTGCACCAGGGGCCCGCCAGAACGCGGGAGAGGTCGAGAACGCGGATGCCGTCGAGTGAATTCATGGGGCACATTGTCGCCAAAACCCAATGCGGCCGCTGATCAGGATAATCACCCCATGCGAATCTATTCCTCGGCCCTTGTGGCCAGCCTTTTCGGGGCCCTGACTTTGAGCGCTTGCAGCCCTGCCCAAAACTGGCGGGATGTGGCCTTTGAAGGCAGTTCGCTCAAAGCCCAACTTCCCTGCAAACCCGACCGCACCTCGCGCAAAGTGCCCTTGGGGGGCATCCCTGTGGATTTGCAAGTGATGGGCTGCGAGAGCGGTTCGGCCATGGTAGCCTTGATGACCGCGGTGCTTCCAGCCGGAGCCGATGCCAGCGCGGTGATGGCCGCCTGGGGAAAAGCGACTCTGGACAATGCCCGCGTGGCCCAGCCTTTGGCGGCAGGTCAGCAGCAGGCCTGGCAGCGTCCAGGCCAGTTGCCATTGGCAACTTCTCTGAGAATACAAGCCCCGGGTCAGCGCGCCACTGGCGAGCCGGTCAACATGGACGCTGTTTGGGGGGCCGTTGCTGAAGGCGACCGGGTGCGACTGGTCCATGCCGTGGTGTACGACCGCAAAATCGCTGTGGAATTGTCCACAACCTTGTTTGAAAGTATCCAGCCATGAGCGCCACCACCGTGAGCAGCACCACCTTGGCGCATCCCGACCACTTGTCGCGCCGCATGGCTGTGGTGGTGTTTTTGGCCTTTGCGTTGGCCTATTTTTTCTCGGCTCTGGTGCGCGCCATCACCGCCACCCTGTCGCCCACCTTGACGGACGAATTCAACCTGAGCGCGCAGGACCTGGGTCTGCTGGCTGGGGGTTACTTTCTGGGCTTTTCGCTCACCCAGCTGCCCTTGGGGCGCTGGCTGGACCAGCACGGGCCCAAAAAAGTGATCTTGGCTTTTCTGAGCTTTGCGGTGCTGGGTTGCCTGGCCTTCTCGTGGGCCGACAGTTTTCATGGTCTGCTGGCCGCACGGGTGCTTTGCGGCATGGGCGTGAGTGCTTGTTTGATGGCCCCTCTCACGGGCTACCGGCGCTGGTTTGACGCCAGCACCCAGCTGCGCACCAACTCGTGGATGCTGATGACGGGGTCTTTGGGCATGCTGGCGGCCACCTTGCCTGTGCAGTGGCTCATGCCCATCTGGGGCTGGCGCGCCCTGTTTGTGTTGCTGGGCGTGATGATCGCCATTGCCATGTGCCTGATCGCCTTGTTGGTGCCCGTGTGGCAAAAAGCCACACCCACAGCCGCCACCCCGCAGACGCCGCCGGATGACGATGGCAGTTACCGCGAAATCTGGCGCAGCGCTTATTTTTGGCGCATGACGCCGATCGGCTTTTTTATCTACGGCGGCATGGTGGCCATCCAGACCCTCTGGGCGGGCCCTTGGATGACGCAGGTGGCGGGTTGGACGGCGTCTGAGGCAGCGTCTGGGCTGTTCCTTATCAATCTGGCCATGCTGGTGACCTTTTGGTTGTGGGGCCTGATCACGCCGGGACTGGCACGCCGGGGCATTCCGGTCGAGCGCCTGATCGCCTGGGGCTTGCCATTGAGTTTTGGGGTGATCGCCGCCCTGGTTGGGATTGGCCCTGACATAGGCGATGCCGCGGCCGTGGGCGTGGCGCTTTTTTGCGTCAGCAGCACTTTCGTGTCCCTGGCCCAACCCGCCGTGGGCATGGCTTTCCCCTCGCACCTCGCCGGACGCGCCCTGTCGGCTTACAACCTGGTGATTTTTGCGGGCATTTTTGTGGTGCAGTGGGGCATCGGCCTGCTGGTCGATGCTGGGCGCGGCCTGGGCCTGGCCAATGCCCAGGCCTACCAGGTGGCGCTGGCCTGTTTCGGCGTCACTTCGGTGGCTTCATGGGCGTTCTTCGTGCTGAAAAAACCAGCGCAGAGTCGATAATCGGACCCACCATGATCGGTATCCTCATCATCGCCCATGCTCCGCTGGCCACCGCCTTGCGCGAGTGCGCCCTACACGTCTTTCCAGACTGCGCCAGTGGCGTTCTGGCGCTGGACGTATTGCCCCATGACGCGCCCGAAGTCAGCCTGGCAAGGGCGCGCGAAGCGATGGCCGCGCTGGACACGCCTGATGTGTTGCTGCTCAGTGACGTCTTTGGCGCCACGCCCTGCAATGTGGCCCAGCAGCTGGGTGATGGGCTTCACACGCGCTTGCTGGCCGGGGCCAATTTGCCCATGCTGCTGCGCAGCGTGTGCTACCGACACGAAAGCCTGGATGCGCTGGCTGCACGCGCCCACGCAGGCGGCACCCAGGGCGTCATGCCCGTGGGCAGCACCGCACCCCAAAACCAAACCGGACAGAGACATGCCCCAAGCCACGGTGACCATCAGCAATAAATTGGGCCTGCATGCCCGTGCCTCGGCCAAACTAACCAAGTTGGCCGCTGGCTTCCCTTGTGAGGTTTGGATGAGCAAAGGCGAGCGCCGTATCAATGCCAAAAGCATCATGGGCGTGATGATGTTGGCCGCCGGGCTGGGCAGCGAGGTCATGGTCGAGACCCTGGGCGAGCGAGAGGATGAAGCCTTGACGGCGCTGTTGTGCCTGATCGACGATAAGTTTGGTGAAGG
>CAJBLW010000499.1 GCA_903953985.1 uncultured Burkholderiales bacterium | reverse complement strand
GATGTTCAAGGCGCACAAAGTGCCCGTGGGCCGTGACCAGATCCAGCACATCGAGATGGCGCGCGACATGGCGTCCAGCTTCAACCATTTGTATGGCGAGCATTTCGTGCTGCCGGAGGCCCTGATCGAAGAATCGGTGGCCCTGCTGCCGGGGCTGGACGGCCGCAAGATGAGCAAGAGCTACGACAACACCATCCCGCTGTTTGCGCCCGCTGCGCAAATGCGCAAACAAATCGCAGGCATCGTCACCGATTCCAAAGCACCGGGCGAGCCCAAGGCCACTGAAGGCTCGGCGCTGTTCCAGATTTACCAGGCCTTTGCCAATGCCAACGAGACCGCCGCCATGGTTCGTGCCTATGCCGAGGGCATCGGCTGGGGGGATGCCAAGCAAATGCTGTTCGAGCGCATCGACCGAGAAATCGCGCCCAAGCGCGAGCACTACCAAAGCCTGATCGACAACCCCGCGCAAATGGACAAAATTTTGCTGGCCGGTGCCGACAAGGCGCGCCAACTGGCCACCCCCTTCATGCGCGAATTGCGCCATGCCGTAGGCTTGCGCGCCCTGGCTTTGGGGAGCGCTGCGCCCATGGCCAAAGAAGCCAAAACCGTGCTGCCCAGCTTCAAGCAATACCGCGAAAAAGACGGTTTGTTCTATTTCAAACTGGTGGATGCAAAAGGTCAAGTCTTGCTGCAAAGCTTGGGCTTTGCCTCCGCCAAAGAGGCCGGACAAACCATCGCCAGGTTGCAGTCCGAAGGACCGGACGTCTTGCACGACCTGAAGTCCATTCTCGAATCCGCCCCACAAGCTGCAGGTTCTCTGAGCGAAATTTTGATGTTGTTGAAAGCCCACACCGAGGCCAACCAAAAATGATTTTGTTGTTTTCAACAAAAAAGATGGCAAAAATCACAGCGAACTGATATCCTTGTACTTTAAGTTTAGCGCGGAGATTAAAACATGACTGTTTATGTCATTGACGACCACCCCTTAATGCGTGACGCATTGACCATGTTGCTGCATCGGGTCAAACCAGGCCTCAAAGTCATCCCAATTCACAAACTGAACGTTGTGGAATCTACGGTTGAGAAAAACGGTCCCCCAGAGCTCTTTTGCCTTGACTTGCAACTGCCAGACACACTGGGCATGTCCGGCGTGCAGGTGCTCAAAGCCAAGTTCCCTGATATCCCCTTGGCGGTTGTGACCAGTTCCAGCGCCAGCGAATTCGAATCGCGTTGCCTCGAAGCGGGCGCCGATGCCTTCATCGAAAAAGCCAACAGCCCCACTCAGATCATTGCTGCTTTGCGCAGTCTGTTGGTGACCGAGGAGGACGCTGCGATTGAAGACGCGGCAACGCCAGCGGGCCCCACAAAATTATCCAAACGCCAAAAGCAACTGATTCTGATGCTGGACCAAGGCCTGTCCAACCGCGACATCGCCGAAAAACTGGAGATCAGTGAGCACACCGTCAAGGTGCATTTCTGGCGCTTGTTCCGCCGCCTGGGCGTCAACAGCCGCACCCAAGCGCTGCACTTTGCCCGCACCAACGGTTGGCTGGGTATCTGATTCGCACCCATGCCTGTTGTATCGGTCACCTTGCTGCCGGGCTACACACCGGACACCCAGCACCGCATGGTTAACCGTGTGGCACAGGCAGTGCGGTCCGTGATCGACACACCGGAAGCGGGTACCACGGTCTTTGTCAACGAGGTCAGCACCTACCGCCGCGATGGCCGCGTATTCAGTGGTGGTCGGGCAGCTCACCCGGTGGCCTCAGACGTGGTGAAGTCTTTTTTGCAAGCCATGCAAGAGCGTGACATGGCCTTGGCGCAAAGCTTTTTGCACCCGAACTTTGCCATGTGCTTCCCCGGCGGGGTGAAGATGCGCACTTTGCCCGAGATGATGAGCTGGGCTCAGCAGCGTTACAGCGCCATCCACAAGAACTGCGAGCAGTTTGAAGAAAGTTGGCAAGGCGATGTCACAGTGGTGTTTTGCCATGGCACCTTGCAGGGCACCTGGCTCCAGGGTGAGTCTTTTGAAGGCATCCGTTTCATTGACCGACTGGAAGTGCGCGATGGCCTGATCATTCGCCAGGATGTGTGGAACGACCTGGCCGAGCACCGCCGGGCCTGAGCCCACACTCAATCCTTCTTTTTGT
>CAJBLW010000498.1 GCA_903953985.1 uncultured Burkholderiales bacterium | reverse complement strand
GTCCATCTCTACTCGATGGCAGGCGGAAAGCTGCGCTGGGTGGACGAGTCGGCAATGTTCGTGCCCGAGCGGGTGTTAGACGGCATTGCTTCGGTGGGCGCTTGCGCCGGTGTCTTTGATGCAGAGCATGCGCTGGAGCACGCGGATGCGGTGGGCCGAGGTGAGGCATTGACGCCGCAGGTCGGTGGCCTCGGGCGGGTGGCTGAGAACAACAGCCCTTCCGCTGCAGCCTTGGCAGCCGCGGGGCGCAAGCCTGCAAAGATGTTTGTCGACCTGCAAAATGATGTCACCGCAGCCGATGTGGCCCTGGCCGCACGCGAGAACTACCGCTCGGTGGAGCACCTCAAGCGCTACACAACGACGGGCATGGCCACCGACCAAGGTAAGACCAGCAATGTCAATGCGCTGGTGCTGATGGGCGCGATGACCCAGAGAACGCCTGGCCAGGTGGGCACCACCAAATTCCGCCCGCCCTTCAAACCAGTGACACTCGGCACACTGGCCGCCGGTCGGTCTGGCAGTCGTTATAAGCCACTCAAGCGCATGCCGGGCCACGCGTGGCATGAGGCACACCAACCTCTCTGGGAAGAATTCGGCGGCTGGCAGCGCCCTGCCGCCTACTTGCAACATGGCGAATCACTCACCGCGGCGGCCGAACGCGAGGCGCTACAAGTGCGCACTCATGTTGGTCTGTTCGAAGCATCACCGTTGGGCAAGATTGAAATCTATGGGCCGGACGCTGCGAGTTTTCTCGACCTGATGTACGTCGGCACAATGTCCACGCTGGCTATCGGCCAAGCTCGCTACGGCCTCCTTTTGCGGGAAGACGGTGTGATTTTTGACGACGGCATCGTCGCGCGCCTCGGTGAACACCACTTCTGGGTCAACACCACTTCGGGAGGCGCTGAGCGCGTCGCCCTTGCTTTCGAGGAATGGCTGCAGTGTGAATTTGTACACCACCGCGTCATGGTCACGCCTGTCACCTCGAACTGGGGCAATGTCACCGTAGCCGGACCCCGGTCGTGGGCGCTCCTTCAGGCAGCTGGCTTCGATCACGCGCTGGCACCCGCGGCGATGAAACATATGACCTTGCACGAAGTGCGCTATGGCGGCATCTTGATGCGGGTCTTGCGCGCGAGCTATAGCGGCGAGCTCGGCTACGAAATCAACCTCCCGGCGCTGCAAACCCAGTCCTTGCTTGAACGCCTGTGGCAGGTTGGGCAGGACTTTGGCGTGTTGCCCTATGGTGTCGAAGCATTGATGATTCTCCGCACAGAAAAGGGTTATCTGCACTTGGGCGCTGACACCGATGGCACAACCTTCCCTGGCGACGTCGGTCTTGACCGCGGCATTGTTAAGAAAACCGCCAACTTCGTCGGCCGGCGCTCGCTGCTGCGGCCGGTCGCAACCGACGCAGACCGTATGCAACTGGTCGGCTTGCTGCCTCGGGACCGCCGAACCCACCTGCCCGTTGGCGCCCACGTGACGTCAACTGCTCCACCAGCACCAATTGAGGGCTTCGTCACGTCAAGTGCCTTCAGCCCGATTCTTGGGCATCCCGTCGCTCTGGCCATGCTCAAACGCGGCAGCAAACGCCTTGGCGAGCACATCACCCTGTATCACCTTGGCCAGCCGATCGATGCCGAGGTGGTGAAG
>CAJBLW010000497.1 GCA_903953985.1 uncultured Burkholderiales bacterium | reverse complement strand
GCGCCACCCGCGCCAGCGGCACCAACGCCGTGCGCTACGGCACCATGCGCGAAAACGTACTGGCCATGGAAGTGGTCACCTCGTCTGGCGAAGTCATCCGCACCGGCACCCGCGCCAAAAAATCGAGCGCCGGCTACGACCTGACCCGACTGATGGTGGGCAGCGAAGGCACGCTGGGCGTGATCACCGAAGTCACCGTGCGCCTGTACCCTTTGCCAGAGGCCATCTCGGCCGCGATTTGCTCCTTCCCCAGCATCGAAGCCGCGGTGCGCACCGTGATCCAAATTATTCAACTGGGCGTACCGATTGCACGGGTGGAATTGCTGGACCACAACAGCGTGCGCATGGTCAATGCCTACGCCAAGCTGGGCCTGCGCGAGGAGCCCATGTTGCTGATGGAGTTTCACGGCTCACCCGCAGGCGTGAAAGAGCAAGCCGAAACCGTGCAAGAAATTGCCAGCGAATTCGGTGGCAACGCGTTTGAATGGGCGACCACCCCTGAAGAACGCACCCGCCTGTGGACGGCTCGCCACAACGCCTACTTTGCAGCCGTGCAAAGCCGCCCCGGCTGTCGCGCCATCAGCACCGACACCTGCGTGCCCATCAGCCGCCTGGCCGATTGCCTGCTCGACTCGATCACCGAAACCGATGCCAGCGGCATCCCTTACTTTTTAGTAGGCCATGTGGGCGACGGCAATTTCCACTTCGGCTATTTGATCGACCCGAACAACCCGCAAGAGTGCGAAACCGCCGAAGCGCTGAACCAGCAACTGGTCAACAGGGCGCTGCGCTTGGGTGGCACCTGCACCGGCGAGCATGGCATTGGCCTGCACAAGATGGACTTCTTGCGCACCGAAACCGGCGAAGGCGCAGTGGACATGATGCGCACCATCAAGCGGGCGCTGGACCCGCACAACATCATGAACCCGGGAAAGATTTTCTCGATGTGATGACTATGGGGGTTTGCGCAGGCAAGGCCGCTTCAGGCTTTGCGCGCAGACAAGGCCCACAGCGCCACGATCCCCACCAGCAGGCCCCAAAAAGCCGCCCCCACCCCCGCGATACTCAGGCCTGAAAGGGTCACCAGAAAAGTCAACAAAGCCGCATCGCGGTGGCCCTCGTCTTTCATGGCTGTGGACAGGCTCGACGCGATGGTGCTGACCAAGGCCAAACCGGCAACGGCCAGCACCAGTGCCTTGGGGAAGGCGGCCAGCAAACTGACAATCGAGGCGCCGGCCAAGCCCAAAAGAATGTAAAAAATGCCGGCCGCCGCCGAGGCCGTGTATCGGCGTGCGGGATCGGCATGCGCTTCCCGGCCCATGCAAATGGCCGCTGTGATGGCGGCCAAATTGAGCGCATACCCGCCAAACGGGGCCAACAGCAAGGTCACGCATCCGGTGGCCCCGATCACGGGCGAAATCGGTGTGTTGTAACCCGCGCTGCGCTGCGCTGCCACGCCGGGCAAATTTTGCGAGGCCATGGTCACGATGAAAAGCGGCAAGGCCACACTGACCATGGCGCCCCAACGCCACTCGGGCGACACCCACACCGGCGTGGCCCAAGCCCAGGCAATCTGGGCCGCATTCAATTGGCCCTGCAAGGCCGCCACCGCCATGCCGACTGCCAGCACACAAGGCACGGCCCAACGGGGAAAGAAGCGACGCCCCAACAGGTACGCGCCCGCCATGCAGAGCACCAAAACCGGGGCCTGACCGACCGCCCCCACCGCATCGAGAGCAAAGCGGGCCAAAACCCCCGCCAACAAGGCGCTTGCCAAAGCCAAGGGAATCCGTGCCATCCACCGCTCAAACAGGCCGCTGTAGCCCACCCCCATGATGAGCAAAGCACTCACGATGAAGGCCCCCGTGGCTTCCGGCAGGGTGATGCCCTGCGTCACCGCCAACACCGCCGCACCGGGCGTTGACCAGGCCGTCAACACCGGTTGCTGGTACCAAAGGCTCAACACCAAGCTGGTGCCGCCCATGCCCAAACCCAGCGCCCACATCCAGGAAGCCGTTTGCGCTTCGTTGGCACCCAAGGCCTGTGCAGCCGCAAAAACAATGACCGCCGAACTGGTGAACCCCACCAGCACAGCCACAAAGCCGGCAACGACCGTGGACAGGGACGCATCACTCAGCCATTTTTTCAACATGAGGATTCTCATCAAAACCGTGCAACAGACACGAGGACCTTCCCCTCGAGCGCCTCCCCGCCAAGCGCAGCATTCAGCGGCCAAGCGGACTGACGTGAAGTATGGCACTGCGAGGTGCGCCATTTGAACGCGCCCGCCAAAGCAGCTCAGGCTAGACATGCCAGTATGGGCCTGCACAAGATGGGCTTTTTGCGCACCGTCATTGATGGGGGTGTTCACGTTTTCAAACGCACCCTAGAGTCAGCTGTTTTGATTCTTGACGCTGTATGGACCCCCTTGAACTCACCCTGATGGAAGCGGCCGCAGCTCTGCGCACGCGACAACTCGGGCACCTGGAGTACATCCAGGCCTTGCTTGCGCAAACCGACCGACTGAGCCTTCTGAATGCCTGGATCAGCCGTGATCCTGAACGATTGATCGAACAAGCCAAAGCCATGGATCAAGCGCACCCTGACCCTGAGCTTCAACAAGCTTTGGCAGGCATTCCCATAGCGATCAAGGACAACATCGACACCACGGATTTCCCCACCAGTGGCGGCACTCGGGCCTTACTGAATGCCAGGCCCAAACGCAACGCGCCGGTGGTGGATGCTCTGTTGCAATCCGGTGCCCTGATCGCCGGCAAAACCAATCTGCATGAGTTGGCTTTGGGCGGCACCAACCACAACGCCGTGACAGGGGCCTGCCGCAACCCCTGGGATCCGTCGCGCATTTCGGGCGGCAGCAGTGGTGGTTCCGCGGTGGCCGTGGCCGCGCGCATGGTGCCTGCGGCGCTGGGCACCGACACCGGGGCCTCTGTTCGCCTGCCTGCCGCTTTGTGTGGGGTGGTCGGCTTGCGCCCCACGACGGGGCGTTATCCCTCAGAGGGCATGCTGCATTTGTCACCCTCCAAAGACACCGTGGGACTGATGGCTCGCAGCGTGGCCGATGTGGCTTGGCTCGATGGACTACTGGCACATGCACCCTTCGACTTGCCACATTTGTCACTCAAGGGGGTACGGCTGGGGCTGCCGCGTGCCGACTTTTTTGAAGGTGCTGACCCAGATGTGCTGGCCGTCATCGAGCGGTCCTTGCAGGCGCTGATCCGGGAGGGCGTGGAATGTGTCCCTCTGGAAATCAATGAACTGAATTTGCACAACGAAGCCACCGGCTCGACCTTGGTCATGTTCGAAATGGTGCGCAGCCTTCCCACTTATCTGCAACAGCACAGCATGCCGATGGATGCCCTCTTGGCGGGCATCGGTAGCCCGGATGTGGCTCGGCTTTTGTCGCGGCAACTTGGCGCAGAACCGGTCACATCGGCGGCCTACGCAGCGGCACAGGACCGGCGACAGAAACTGCAGGCCGTTTATGCCCGCCACTTTGCAGATCACCGCTTGGATGCCTTGGCCTTTCCCACCTGCCGCATGACCGCCCCACCCATCGGTCAGGACGACTGGGTGACCTTATTGGGCCGGCAGATGCCCACGTTCTCAACCCTGATCCGAAACACCGACCCCGGCAGCAATGCGGGCTTGCCGGGCATCAGCATACCGGTGGGTCTGACGGCGGAAGGCTTGCCTGTGGGGCTTGAGCTGGATGGGGCCTGGGGCTCTGATCGGCATCTTCTGCGGGTGGCTGCAGCGATTGAGCGCGCCCTGCCGCCCATGCCTCGCCCGCCCGGGGTTTAAGCCTGGCTCAAAAGTTGACCGATCTGACGGGCCAGCTTGGTGCGGCCCTGCACACCGAGTTTTTCAAAGGCATGGCCCAGGTGGTAACGCACGGTGGTGAAACCAATCTGCAACAAACTGGCAATTTCCTTGTCTGAGCGCCCGTACAAACAGTGAACCACCACATCCGTTTCGCGTGGGCTGAGTTGGCAGCGGCCGATCAGCAAGCGCCTCAGTTCGGGTTCGTTGTGGCCCAGCCATCCGGGTTGGGCGGCATGCACTGCTTCCAACCTGGACAAGGCAGCCGTGAACACCGGCGCAATGATGCTCAGGCAAGCCATGTCCTGCCGGCTGAAGTCTTCGCGTCCCCGTGCCCTGTAAATCACCAAGTCGCCCAAGCACTCATCGCCTTGGTAGGCGTAAACGTTCACACCCCAATGGATCCCGTCTTGGCGCAAGTGGTCGTTGTAAAACTCGGACTGCTCGAGTTCCTGCACCGAACACACATCGCTGACCCGGGCCGGTTGGCGCAACAGGCGCAGGCGTGGCGTGATGGGATCGCAAAATTGGAAGTGCTCTTCATACGCCCGAATTCTGGAAGACTTGACGTTGTAGGACGCACAAATAGCGTATTTTTTTTGGCCCGCATCCCACTGACGAGACACCAAATGGTCGGCCTGCATGAACTGCGCCAAGGGTTGCGCCAGACTCTGGAGCAACTGCACCTTGGTCGCATCCGAGGCCATCACCGCACACAGCTCCGCCAGACGTCGAGATTGTTGGGTGCTCAGGTACATGGCGAGTTGGCTT
>CAJBLW010000496.1 GCA_903953985.1 uncultured Burkholderiales bacterium | reverse complement strand
CCAATTGGTAACGTACTCACCGCGCAGGCCATCATCGGTGGTGATGGCGATGGCATTTTTTGTGGCACGAATCGAAGCCCCTTTTTTGTAGGTGATCAACTGGCCAACGCCGGTGCGCTCCTTGTTGGGAGAGTCAAACTCAAAATCAACGATTTCGATAGATTTGATGCGGCTCATACGGGTCTTCTCCTGGGTTTTTTTGCTAGAGTTTTCGGGCTAATAGTTTCGGATTCACCAAGCAGTCTTAACTTTGAGCGCTCCAGATGGTCGTGCATTTGCCGGTAAGCCAACTGATGCTGACCGGCTTGGATTGAGTCAAAAATGCTGATGTGAAATTGACGCGCTTCTTCAGTGAAATGGTTGCGATCGATATACAGGCGTGCAAGGTGCAGGTGTGTGTTCAGATCCATGAAGGTCTTGAGCGCCGGTTCATTGCATGCACCCTTGAAAATGGCCCTGTGAAAGGCCTCATCTGCATCGCTGAAAGTTTTGAATCGGCGGTATCGTTTAGCCAGCTCGGTGGCCTCCATTGCCTGCAAGGCCTGAGACATTTCAGCCAGTGCTGCGGGATCTTTGTGTTTAGCTGCCTCTGCAGCAGCCCAGGGTTCGAGCACCAAGCGCAACTCGTAAATTTGCCGGTAATAGTCAGGGCTGGGCATGGGCGCCACCTTGGCCCCGACGTAGGGGGCAATTTTGACCAAGCCTTCAGCCGATAACCGGCCCAGTGCCTCGCGCACCGGCGTTGCACTAACCTGCAGCTCACGGGACAAGGCCTCGATGTTCAATTTTTCGTCAGGCGCCAACAAACGATCGAAAATTCGCTCGCGCAAAATTTCGTAAACCTGGTCCGGCAGAGCTACTCGTGCAATGAGCTGTTTTGAAGCCATGTTTGACGCAACCATTTGTACCCATTGAGGCTTGCAAAGGACACAAGCCCTAGGGAAATCACTAGCTTGTACAGGTCTATAGGATATAGGACTATTGATTCTTTGCAACAGGATTTAATATGCGATTGACACGCTCATTACCGGCAATGGTTACGGCCTTGTTAGCAGCCTTTTTAGCCACGGGTGTTTCGGCTCAAACCGTTTTGCGGTTTGGACACGCCAACAGTCCGGGCGAGGTCGCCCACGACCTCTACAAGGAATTTGCAGACAACGTGACGAGAAAATCGGGCGGTCAGTTAACTGTGCGTGTTTTCCCGTCTGAACAACTGGGCAAAGAAGTTGATCTGCTGCAGCAATTGAAGTCAGGCGCGTTGGACATCTCGTCTCCTTCCATGCCAACACTCAACTCAATGGTGCCGGCATTTGAAATGCCCAGCGCACCGTTCCTCTGGAAAGACTGGAAAGAAGCTGAGGCCGTCATACGCGGTCCGGCAATGGAGCCCATCTGGACTGAATTGAAAGACAAGCACAACATTGTGCCGCTCACCAAGATCTGGTACTGGGGGTGGCGCAATTTCACCTTTGGAACCAAAGAGGTGCGAAAACCAGAAGACATGGCGGGTCTAAAAGTACGCGTCCCTGAGTCCCCGATTTGGGTAGAAATGGTGCGCGGATTCGGTGCGGCTCCTACCCCCATTCCATTTGGCGAGGTGTACACAGCACTGCAGCAAAAAACCGTTGATGGACAGGAAAATCCGATTCCTACTATTTTTTCACGCAAGTTTTACGAGGTGCAGGGCGTGCTTTCCATGAGTCGCCACATGCTGCAGAACAACACAATATTGATCAACAAAAGCAGCATGGAAAAGCTCAAGCCTGAATTGCAAAAACTGTTGATTGATGAAGCCGCTGCCGCATCGGCTAAAAATTCGGAAATGCAGCAAGCTCGAGAAGTATCGATGCTTGAAGACATTCGGAAGTCTGGAAAGACCCGAATCATTGACAACCCGGACCGTGATGCTTTTGCTGCCAAAATGGTACCGGTCTATGTCCGTCTGGAATCCCGCTGGGGAACAGAAAACTGGAAGCGTGTCCGTGCAGAAATTGACCGCATGCGAAGCGCCAAATAAAACCCGACCATGTCATTTTTGCGATTGCTCGACAGGCGTCTTGCAAGGCTTGAAGACCTGTTGATCATGGCCATGATGGCCACGATAGCCATCCTCTTGGGTCTTGGCGTGGTGCTTCGGTATGTGTTTAACAACCCGCTGACTTGGGCAGAAGAGTTTGTGATCACCCTGTTCGTGTGGTCGGTCATGCTGGGTGTGCCTTCTGCCTTGCGTTCACGTATGCATATCCGAATTGATGTCGTGATCATGCGATTGTCAAACAGGGGCCGAAGGTTCATGGGTTGCATTGCCTGCTTGGCTGGGCTTGTCATCATGTGCGCCGCTGTTTATGCCGGGTATACCCACACAGTGGGCGTGTGGACCAGCAAAACACCCATGCTGGGGTTTTCAATGGGATGGATTTTTCTGGCCATGCCCGTTGGTTTCGCCTTGACGCTTTTTCACGGCATCATGATCCTGATGGAGGAAGGGCCGGAGCGGGTCTTTCAAAACGCAACGGAGACCGTGATCGATACGGCTCCAGTCTGAAAACGCCATGCTAACTTTGCTGCTTTGTGTATTTGTCGGGCTTCTTTTGTTTGGTGTGCCTATTGGCTTTGCAATGCTAGGTGCATCGATGCTGGTCATAGGGCTCGAGGGCATACCGGTGTCTGTGGTAGCGCAACGCGTGGCCACCAGTGTGCAGTCTTTTCCATTGCTGGCCGTGCCCTTGTTCACTTTGGCCGGCGCCTTAATGAACGAATCTGGCATCAGCGAGCGGTTGTTCAATTTCACCAGAGCGTTTGTAGGGCACATTCGCGGTGGTTTGGCGCAGACAGCCATTGTGGGCAATGTTTTTCTGTCGGGCATATCTGGATCGTCAGTCGCTGACTGCGCAGCAACATCCCGTGTTTTTGTGCCGCAACTGACCCAGGCTGGTTACGGCCAAGGATTTGCAGCTGCGGTGTGCGCTGCGGCAGCCACTCTGGGGCCCATCATTCCGCCTTCCATATTGATGGTGATTTATGCATGGCAGGCCAACGTTTCACTCGGAGACTTGTTCATTGCGGGACTGATTCCGGGCGTCATCATGGCGCTCGCCATGATGCTGGTCATTGGTTTGACAGCCCATCGACGTGGGTTTCCGAAAGATGCGGCTTTCAGCGGCGAAAAGCTATGGTACGCATTCAAAGAGGCCTTGTGGGCTCTGGCGATGCCTATTCTTATATTGGTGGGTTTTCGCATGGGCGTCTTCACGGCCACAGAAATTGCAGCAGTGGCTTGCGCGTATTCGCTGATCGTAGGCTTGTATGTTTACCGCACGTTAAACTGGAAAGGCTTGCCTGCAATTTTGCTGACCACGGGCCGTGAAACGGCAGCCATTTTGGTGATCGCTGCGGGTGCCGCTCCCTTCGGATGGATTCTGGGTGTCGAACAAGCACCGCAGCAAGTGGCGGAATTGCTCACAGCCATCTCCAGAGAGCCTTGGGTCATTTTGCTGATTCTGAATGTGGCCTTGCTGGTGGCAGGCATGTTCATGGAAACGCTGGCCATCATGATCATTTTGGTGCCCATCCTGATTCCTCTTTTGACAGAACTTCAAATCAATCTGCTTCACTTTGGCATCGTGTTGCTGGTGAATCTGGTGATTGGACAAATCACCCCACCTGTCGGTGTTTTGATGTTTGTGGCCAGTTCGGTCTCCAAAACCCACCTGGGCTTAATCGTCAAGGAAATCGGCCCATTCATCATTGCCTTGATTGGGGCGTTGGCGCTGCTCACTTATGTGCCGCAGTTGTCGACATGGTTGCCGCAGTACCTGAAAACCTGAAGTCGATCTCACTTGGGATAGGTGCAGTTACGGGTTGTGTGCCCAGACCCTCGGCATATACGCGCAAAAAAACAGACACCACACCTGCAAACGCGGTAAAAACCAATGACCCGTGTGCCACCACACGCAGGTCTCAAAGATGACAAATTAAAAAGACTCAAGCCCTGGGGTCAGTTCATTTCCCGTTGCCAGCAGGGCGCGTTGGCCGAATAGTGGCAGCAACATTTGTTGAGAGCATCCCCAAAATGATCTGCGGTAACAAAAACCGCCTTCTTTCTTGCCCGGTGGAAAGATTGGTAGCAGCGCGGCCTCAGCCGCATTTGGTGGCTTCATGTTCCCGCCGTCCACTCTTTGACCAACTTGAGGGGGCGGTGCCGATCGCGCTGCGACCAGACCGTTAATTGAGCCCGCACTTGTCAGTCTGAAATCGGCACCCCTGATCAAACCGTCATCGGCATGAACATGTTTGCACACTGGGGTAGCGCTCAGGCCATACCTTGGCCGCCATTGAGGTCAAGCGTCACGCCGGTGATGAAGGATGCATCGGTGCTGGCAAAGAACGCCACTGCTGCGGCGACGTCTTCTACCTCCGCATATCGGCGCAGGGGAATCTCTTGCAGGATGCGTTCGCGTTCCTCGGCGCTGCGGCGTTCAGCCCACAGTCCACGAGTGCGCTCAGTCATCACCACCCCGGGGCAGATGCAGTTGACGGTGATGCCCTGGGGGCCGAATTCTTGAGCCAGTTGGCGCGTCAGGGCGCTGACCGCACCCTTGGCCGCAGCGTAGTTAGGGCCGGCGATCAGGCTGCCAAAGCGCCCGGCCTTGGAGCCGAAGTTGATGATCCGGCCGTTTTGTCCGGCGGCCATCGATGGAAGTACCGCGCGGCAAGCGCGCACTGCACCCATCACGTTCAGATCCATCACGCGCTGCCATTGCGTTTCATCCTCGTCAAGAAATCGGTACGGCGTGTGCAAGGAGCCGCCCGCATTGTTGACGAGGATGTCGATCGCTCCCACTCTCTGGAGGATTGTCGATATGCTGCGGTCGACATCGGAGGCGTCGGTCGAGTCCATGCGCATGGTGTTCAGCTGCAGACCGACCGCTTGGGCAGCTTGCGTGGCCTCGGCAAGTGCCTTTTCGTCGAGGTCGGTAATCCAGACATGGGCACCTTCAGCCGCGAGTCGCACGGCCGTGGCAAATCCAATGCCCCGCGCGGCGGCGGTGATCAAAGCTGTGCGCCCTACGAAGCGCCTGCATGCCCGAGAGGGCTCTGCCTCCCGCACGGTGGGTGGTAACAGGCCAATGTGAAGGTTATCGCTCATGTCAAAGTCCTATTCTGCGGTGATATTGGCGAACTTGATGACCTTACCCCAGCGTTCGGTCTCGCTGCGCAGGCGTTCGCGGAAGTCGCTGATTGAGCCGCCCACAGGATCGGCACCTACCTTCTTCAGGCGCTCGCGAAACTCAGGCGTGGCCAGAATGCGATTGACCTCCGCATTGATTTTCTCCAGCACAGGCTGGGGCGTCCCGGTAGGTGCCAGCAACGCGAACCAGCCTTGCGAGTCGAAGCCCTTGACCCCGGATTCATTGAGCGTGGGCAGTTCTGGCGCTGACGGCGTGCGCTGCAGCGTCGTCACGGCCAGGGCCCTCACCCGACCGGACCGGATGTGCGGCAAGGCGGCCGGCAGGTTATCGAACATGATGTCGATCTGCCCCCCAATCAGGTCCTGCAAGGCCGGTGCACTGCCCCGATAGGGGATGTGAACGATGAAGCTTTCGGTGAGCGACTTGAACAGTTCGGCCGACAGGTGGGGTGTTCCGCCCAAGCTCGACGAACCGTAATTGAGCTTGCCGGGTTGGGTCTTAGCAAGCGCGACCAAATCCTGAGGTGTCTTGGCGGCGAGTTTGGGGCTGACGATCAACACATTGGGAACCGAGGCCACGACGACAATGGGCGCGAGATCCTTTTGCGGTGAGAAGCTCATGTTGCGAAACAGCTGCGGGTTGATCGTCAGGGTCTGCGGTGCTCCTACCACCAGGGTGTAGCCGTCGGCGGGCGCTCGCACGACCATCTCTACGCCGATGTTGCCGCTTGCACCCGGCTTGTTCTCTACGATGTAGGTCTGGCCCAAAGCGGTACCCAATCGCTCGCTGATCTCACGCGCTACGATATCGGTGGCACCTCCTGGCGGAAACGGCACGACTACGCGCACCGGCTTGCTGGGATAGCTCTGCTGGGCCTGAGCACCCGTGCTGGCAGCCAAGCCCATGCACATAAGGGTGGCGCTTAAAAGGGCAGCACGCCGACTGGATCCTGATTTTGTATTCATGAAACTGCTCCAAGAAATCTGTGTTTCTGACTAAATTACTCAATGGCTCTGCATGCCCCAGCGGCGAACCGTGCGATTTTCGACCCAGCGAAAAAGAATACCCTCGACCACCAGGCCAATCAGGATGACCGTCAACAGGCCTGCAAAGACCGCGCCGATATCTAACTGATTTTTGCGTTCGTAGATGAACCAGCCCAGACCGCCGCTGCCGGAGCTGACACCAAAGACCAATTCGGCGGCAATCAGCGTGCGCCAAGCAAATGCCCAGCCAATCTTCAGACCAGCTAAGATGCTGGGGAAGGCCGCCGGGATGAGGATCGCTGCCGTATATCGAACGCCTCGCAGGCCCACGTTGTGGCCCACCATGCGCAGTGTCGGCGAAACCGAACGAAAGCCCGAATGCGTGTTGAGCGCCATTGGCCACATCACCGAATGGACCAGCACGAACACGAGACTGCTGTTGCCTAGGCCGAACCACATCAGCGCCAGTGGCAAAAGGGCGATGGCAGGAAGGGGGTTGAAGACAGCGGTCAGCATGTCCAGTAGGTCAGCTCCGATGCGGGTCGTCGCGGCCAGAGCGGCGAGCAAAAGGGCACCTGCGGTGCCGAGTACATAGCCCTGCAGAAGTACGCCAAGCGAATTGCCCGCGCGTTGCGGAAGTACACCGCTGACCACCGCTTCATAAAGGCTGTGCAGTGTTTGCAGCAGAGTAGGGAACAGCAAGTCGTTGTCCAATGCTCGGCCATAGAACTCCCATATCGCACCGATCAACAGCAGCAGCCCGAGTTTGCGCAGCACCGGCTGCTGCCAAGGCCGAAGACGGTTTGTGGCGCTGGTGCGGTCCATGCTCATGTCTCCACCGCCATGGCGGGCGATGCAAAGAGGCTCGCGTGGATGTCTTCAGACAGGCGCAAGCCGTTGGCCTGCAAATGATCGTGACCGTCACTGTCCACCTCAGTTTTGATGCGGCCGGGATGGGGCGACAGCAGCAGGATGCGGCTGCCCACGCGGATCGCCTCCTGAATCGAGTGCGTCACGAAGATGACGGTGAACTTTGTGTCTTGCCACAACTGAAGCAGTTCGTCCTGCATGGCGGTTCGCGTCATGGCATCGAGCGCAGCGAAGGGCTCGTCCATCAACAAGATGTCGGGCTCCATGGCCATTCCTCGGGCAATCGCGACGCGCTGCTTCATGCCTCCCGACAACATGTGCGGATAAGCATCGGCGAACGCAGTCAACCGCACCTTGCTGATCGCCTGCTCGGCCTTGCGCTGTGCAAGCTCGCCAGTGGCACGGCCTGAGGCCAACAGGGGAAAGATCACGTTGCCCCGCACGGTTTTCCACGGCAGCAACTGGTCGAACTCCTGAAAAACCATCATGCGGTCAGGGCCCGGTTCCCGCACCGCTCGCCCACGCAACCGAATCTCGCCTTCGGCTGGTTCGAGGTAACCGCCGATCGCCTTGAGCAGCGACGATTTTCCGCAGCCCGAAGGCCCGAGCAGAACCAGCCGCTCGCCTTCGCCCACGCTAAAACTCACGTTTTCTGTGGCCGTGACGATGCCATGCTCGCCCGCGTAGCGAAGCGTGACACCATTGACCTCGAGCAGCTTGTTGACCATGTTTTTCAATTGCCGGGTGAGCTGTGCAGTTCGGGAATGAAAGCGTCTTTCCATGAGCTCGGCTTGGCCTTGATGGCACCGGTGTCATGCATGAAGTTTGCAAACGCCATGATGCCGCGAGGTGTGGGGCTGAATTCGACTTTCGGATCGTTCAACATCTCGACCACACTGTCCACTGTCTCCTTGTCGCCAGACAACTTCAGATAAGTCGCAGCTGCTGCTGCTTTGTTCTTTCCGATGGCATCCTGGGCCTCACGCAAGGCTGCACCAAACGCCTGGACCATCTTAGGGTTCGCATCGATGTATTTCTTCGTGGCATAGATCACGTTGGTGGAACTGGGCCCACCCATCACCGAGAAGGTGTCAATCACCGGCTTCATACCGGCTTTCATTTCGCGGTAGGAGAACGGCGGTACGGTGAAGTCGCCCGTCACTTCGCCTTTGCCCGACAGCATCAAGGCCATGCTGTCGGCCAGCGACATCGCCACGGTGAGCTTGTCCATCCGGTCATAGTCTTTCATACCCCATTCCTTGGCGGCAGCCATTTGCAAAACGACCGCCTGCGTGGACACTTTGATGCCGCTGACGACGATACGGTCCTTCTCGGTGAAGTCCTTCACCGATTTGATTGCCGGGTTGCGCGACATCAGGTACATCGGCATCGAATTCAACGCACCGACACCAACCACTTGGTTTTGAGTCCCCTGTGTGCGCGCCCACATGGTTAGAAAGGGGGGCGGACCCACAACCGCGAAATCAAGATTGCCCGAGAGCAGGGCATCGTTCATGACCGCGCCACCGGTAAATTGTTGCCATGTGACCTTCACGTCCGCAAGACCGGCGCGTGCGGCATGTTTTTCGATCAGCTTCTGGTCTTGCATGATCATCAGTGGAATGTAGGCAATGCCATATTGTCGGGCCACGCGGACTTCCTGCGCGAGCGCAGCCGATGCCGTGACCAGCATCAAGGCGGAGGCCATTAATAAGTGTTTCATTGAATTTGGAAGTTTCGTCATGTCAGTCTCCTTCGTGGGGTGATGCCCAGTATCAAGCGGGCGGGTGGTAAACCGAAAAACTCAATTCATCCATGTACCGCCATTGACATCCATGGCATGACCCGTGATGTAACGCGCGTCGTCGGAACACAGGTAACGCACCGCGTCGGCAATTTCGTCGGGTGTGCCCAATCGACCAAGGGGGATGCGGGCGGCCAGTTCGGGCCAGCGCTCTTGTGGAATCATGTTGCCTTCGATCGATCCAGGCACGATGGCATTGACGCGCACGCCATCGGGTGCAAGTTCGATGGCCAGCGATTTGACCAAGGACAGCAGCGCTGCCTTCGATGCCGCGTAGTGCGCTTTTGTGCCGGACGGCGATGCGTTGAGCGCGGCGTAACCGGTGCGACCGGCGCGCGAGGCAATCATCGCCACCTTGCCACGCGCAAGCCGCAAGGCTGGAATGGCGGCCTGCGCGATCAGGAAGGCCCCGGTCAGGTTGACATCGATCAGGCGCCGCCATTCATCAGCGGGAATCTGCTCAATCGGGCGTGTCGGCGCGGTGATGGCTGCCGAGTGCACCAATATATCCAAGCCGAATTCTCCCGTCGCGTCGGCCATCAACTGCTGGCAAGCCGCAGCATCGGTCACATCGATCTGCACGAACTTCGCGCCAGCAGGCAAGGGATTGACGGGTGGCCGTAAGTCTGCGATGACCACGGCATGGTCTGCAGCAAGGCGTCGCACGCAGGCCCAGCCGATGTTGCTGGAACCGCCAGTGACGATGGCAATCGGGTGCATGGACCGGCTTTCAGTAATCGGAGGCAGGTACGTGACTGGCTGCCGGATCAATAGCCACGTCAATCACGGTCGTGATGCCTTGGCGGCCTGCTTCACGGGCGGCCACGATGGCATCACCCAGGGCATCGGCACGGTTGACCCGAATCCCTTGGCAGCCCATGCCTTGTGCCAGCATGGCAAAGTCCATTGGCGAGAAGTCGACGGCGATGCGTTTGCCCTTCATGTTGTCGCGCACCATACCCAAGCCTTGGTTGTTGGCCACGATCACGGTGATTGGAAGCTTCTCCTGGACACAGGTGGCCAGCGTGCTCAGCGTCATGGCCGCGCCACCGTCGCCAATCAGGCAGATTGAATTGCGCTCTGGATACACCAGCTTGGTGGCCGCTGCTGCAGGCAGCCCCCATCCCATGCCGCCAATGCCACCGGGTGCGACCAATTGGCCTGGTGTGCGCAGACGCAGCATGCTGGTTACCCAGATGCGGTTGTTGCCCGCGTCAAGCACCAGCATGTCCTTCGGTGTCAAGACGTGGTCAAGTACGCGGATCAGGTCGGCGTAATGCAATGTGCCATCTGCGGCCACCACGCCCGGGAGGACACCAAATCCATGTGCTGCATTGTTGGCAGCAATGGCCTCAAGCCGTGCCCCACACTGCGCCTCGCCAAGCGACTGCGGCTTCAACATTTCGAGCACATCGCCGACATCGCCGGTGATGGCAAGCTCCACTGGCATGACCCAGCCGGCATGGCGGGCATCCACATCGACATGGGCAATGCGCTGGCGGGTCGGGTCCAGCATCCCCTCATCGCGGAAACGCAAATAGTCGGGACCCAGGCTGGATCCCAGCACGATGACCACGTCAGCCTGACTGAGCATGCGGTTGGCGCTCTTGCTGCCCCAGGTGCCGAGCATGCCTACCGCCACTGGGGAGGTCTCGTCGACGACACCCTTGCCGTTGTAGCTGGTGGCAACGGCAATGCCGGCGCGCTGGGCCACTTCAGCGAGTTGTACGCGTGTGGATTCGGTCTGCGTGCCTTGGCCCGCAATCACCACCGGACAGCGTGCACCGGCGATCATTGCTGCCAGGGACTCGACAGCACCTGCATCCGGCCGCGCAGGCGTGTGCCGCAAAAAGCCCTCTGATGGGTAGAGCTTGACCCTCGGGTTGTCCGGCATTTCACGGCGGATGATCGGTGACTTCATGACCAGTGCCGCTGGGCCCATGCGTGGCAGTTGGGCGTGCTTGAAAGCGAGCTGCAGCCCGTAGACAGCCTCGTGCGGCTCGGTGGCATAGCCGCAGTACTTGGTCATGGTGCTGAGCACGTTGCGGACATCGGCAGCACCGTAATCGCCTGTCATGGTCTGGTAGACGCCGTACATGCCGAAGCCGTCGTAGCAAGAGGTGTCGGTCAGAACGACCATGGGTGAGCCGGCGAACTGGGCCTCAAGGATCCCGAACGCGCCGGTGGTGCTGGCAAATGGCCCCTGTCCCATAAAGACGCCGGGGCGACCGCTGAGCTTTCCGTAGGTCTGTGCCATCACGGAGGCGATTTGCTCGCTGCGGGTGAGCACCACATGGAAGCGGTCGCGTACCTCATAAAACTCGTCGAGCATCCAGGTGATGCCCAGCCCGGGGAGGGTAAAGGCATGGGTCGCGCCGCATTCGAGCAGGGTCTGGACAAGGGCCTTTTTGGTGGTCGTCAAAGGGAAATCTCCTGTGCACAAGTTAAATTTTGTCGTCAGTGCAAGCGTTTGCAAGAAACTCTAATCAAGCATTTAACTTGCGTCAAGCGGTCCGGTGGTTAGCACGGGCTGGGGAAAACCCTTGTATAAAAAATAATTTATTTGAATCGGGTCATCGCACTAAGCCGTTTATTGGAGTCGACACACGCTCATAGAGATCCTTCATAATGCAAGCGATTGCAATACTCCACCCCCGTGATGACTCGCCAATCGCCGCCCCCGCAGCCCGTGTCCGCTCGAATGAGTGGTGCACCCAGAGCCCTCGGCCCCACATCGCTGGCCGATGTGGCGGCTTTGGCTGGCGTCTCTACGGGCACGGTGTCGCGTGCGCTGACCCGCCCGGAGATGATCAGTGAGGCCACGCGTTCGCGGGTGCTGGCATCCGCCGAGAGATTGGGCTATGTGGCCAACGGTGCCGCACGCGCATTGGCGATGCGCAAGACCCGGACGGTGGGTGCCTTGGTCCCGCGTTTTGGCGGTTCTTCGTTTCCTACATTGGTGCAGGCGCTGGAAACCGCGTTGGCAGCCGAGGGCTA
Source organism: uncultured Burkholderiales bacterium (assembly GCA_903953985.1). Classification (GTDB taxonomy): domain Bacteria; phylum Pseudomonadota; class Gammaproteobacteria; order Burkholderiales; family Burkholderiaceae_C; genus Limnohabitans_A. The sequence goes on along the minus strand of CAJBLW010000496.1, from coordinate 921 downwards.
CACCTTGCTGCTGTCGGCCCCGGATCACGCGCGCGCTCAGGATCCCTCGATCCTTCGTTCCTTGATCGAACGCGGCGTCGATGCCGTAGCGCTGCTCGGAGCGGATCAGTCCCCGTCGATCTTCTCGCAGCTGAATTCACACCACATTCCGTTCGTGATGATGTGGGCCAAGCAAAGTGACCAGGGCGTCTGTGTTGGCTTTGATGAAGGTGCGGCGGCGGCACTCGTCATCGATAACCTGGCTGATCAGGGGCACCGTCAGATCGGTTTCATTGGCGGGCGTACTCTTGACAATGAACGTGCGCGTCTGCGTTTTCGCGGTTTGCTGGAGGCCGTCGCCCGACGCGGTTTGACCTTGCAGGCCGACGCGCTGGTGGAAACCAATTACGGGTTTGCCGAGGGTTTCGAGGCTATGCAGCAAATCCTGCAGCGCCGCTCGCCGGTGACTGCAGTGGTCTGCGGCAACGACTATTTGGCTGCGGGGGCCCTGTCGGCCTTGGACCGGGCAGGCATCGCGGTCCCTGAGAGAGTGTCTGTTGCCAGCTTCAATGACAACGACTTCGCTCCCTACCTGCACCCGCCGCTGACAACTGTTCGGGTCCCGATCCGGGCAATGGGGGAAGTGGCCGCGCGCTACCTGATTGAATGCCTCTCCGGTCAGATGCCACAGCCCCCGGCGCTGCTGCCCGTTGAACTGATTGTCCGCGACAGCACGGGGCCGGTGCCTGCCCTGGTGCCGAAAACATCGCGCACAAAGGCCCCGTGAAGAGACTTTAAATCGCATCCGGATTGCAGTTTCCGCAAGGACCAGTGGCGATTACTGACGTGGCTTCACTACAAGCGCAGGACGTGCGCAACTCCAGCGGCTCGCTACTCGGCCGGTTTGACGGGCAGGATGTGCGCGACTCCAGCGGCCGCCTG
>CAJBLW010000495.1 GCA_903953985.1 uncultured Burkholderiales bacterium | reverse complement strand
GTTGTGGCTGGTGGCTTTTTGCTCGATAGAGATTGCAGGCGACAGGCCCTCTATCAGGTCCACGTCGGGTTTGTCCATCAGCTGCAAAAACTGCCGGGCATAGGCCGACAGGCTTTCCACGTAGCGGCGCTGGCCCTCGGCATACAGCGTGTCAAAGGCCAGGCTCGACTTGCCCGAACCCGACAGCCCGGTGATGACCACCAGCTGGTTGCGCGGGATGTCCAGGTCGATGTTTTTCAGGTTGTGGGTGCGCGCCCCGCGCACGCTGATGTGGGTTTGCCGCAACGCTGACGCCAGATACCGCGAGGGTTCGGCTTCGTCAGGCAAGAGAGGGGAGTCAGCAAGTTTCACGGTGGCGGTCAGATCGGCAAAACCTTTGATTATCCCCGCAGGGGCATTGACAGGCACTGGGTGCTGCCAATCAAGGACAATCGCATGCTTCATTACCCCCTGTTTTGGGCTTTGTGTGGCCGACCTTTCGCAGACATCTTCTGATTTGGACATGACGCCCACTGAGCGGCGCGCCAGTGCTTCGCTGGGGGGCATTTTTGCTTTGCGCATGTTGGGGCTGTTCCTGGTTTTGCCGGTGTTCGCCCTAGAGGCACGCCGATACCCTGGGGGCGAAGACCCCCTTTGGCTGGGGTTGGCCATGGGCATTTATGGGCTGACGCAAGGCCTGTTGCAGTTGCCGTTTGGCATGGCTTCGGACCGTTTCGGACGCAAGCGGGTGATCGTGCTGGGCCTGATCATTTTTGCCTTGGGCAGTTTTTGGGCGGCTGCAGCCACCGATCTGACCCACCTGCTGTTGGGGCGCAGTTTGCAAGGGGCCGGGGCCGTGTCGGCGGCAGTGACCGCCATGTTGGCCGATTTGACTCGGGACGAGGTGCGCACCCGGGCCATGGCTTGGTTGGGCAGCAGCATCGCGCTGATGTTTGCCCTGTCTTTGGTGGTGGCGCCTGTGCTGACTGACTGGATCGGTTTTTCTGGGCTGTTCTGGTTGACCGGGGCGCTGGCGCTGCTGGGCGTGGGGGTGGTGATTTGGTGGGCACCACCGGCACCGCCCATGCTGCTGTCGGCGCCGGGACAAGAGCGTGGGCAGCTGGCCGATGTGCTGGTCCATGCCGACTTGATGCGCTTGAATATTGGGGTGTTTGTGTTGCACGCGGTGCAATTGGCCATGTGGGTGGCGGTGCCGTCCTTGTTGGTGCAGTCGGGCTTGAACAAATGGCTGCATTGGCAGTTGTATTTGCCAGTGGTGGTGCTGTCCTTGTTGTTTTTAGGCGTGGTGTTTGCCATGGAACGCCGAGGGCACTTCAAAAAAATGTTTCTGCTCTCCATTGGCCTGATCGCTGTGGTGCAGGTAGGTTTGTTGGTGCAGTCGCTGGGCACGCCCAGCCTCGGCGGTCTGGCCGTCTTGTTGCTGGTGTTTTTCTGCGGCTTCAATGCGCTGGAGGTGGCCCTGCCCAGCCTGGCTTCGCTGATCGCACCCCGGGCCATGCGTGGTGCGGCCCTGGGGGTTTACAACACCTTGCAGTCTTTGGGCTTTTTTGTGGGCGGTCTGGTGGGCGGCTGGGTGGTCAAATCCTGGGGCAGTCCGGCGCTGTTTTTGAGCTGTGGCGTGGCCATGCTGCTGTGGTTGCTGCTGGCTTTGCCCATGCAGAACCCAGTTCGGGGTGTGCCTGTGGTGCAGTCTTGATGCGTCAGTGGGGGGTGGGGCATGTGGCCAACTTTCGGGCCTTGGCCCGGGGGCGATTGGCCGCTTAAGATTGGCCCCATAATTGGACATCATCGAGGAGTTTTCATGGCATCCGTCAACAAAGTCATCATCGTCGGCAACCTGGGTGCCGATCCCGAAACCCGTTATTTGCCCTCGGGCGATGCGGTCACCAGCATCCGCGTGGCCACCACCGACCGCTACAAAGACAAGCAGTCGGGTGAAATGAAAGAGGCCACCGAGTGGCACAGCATCAGCTTTTTTGCCAAGTTGGCTGAGATCGCAGGCCAGTACCTGCGCAAGGGCAGCCAGGTGTACGTTGAGGGTAGCCTGCGTACCCGCAAGTACACCGACAAAAACGGCGTGGAAAAGTACGCCACCGACATCCGCGCCGACAGCATGCAGATGCTGGGCAGCCGGCAGGGCATGGGCGGTCCGTCCGAAGATGGCGGCAGCGCTGGGGGTGGCGGTTATGCCCCCCGCCAGGTCCCTGCGCGTCCAGCGGCTGCGCCCGCACAGCGCCCAGCCTCTGCGCCCAAGCCAGCGGCCAGCAACTTTGACGATATGGACGACGACATTCCGTTCTGAAATTCGACTACTGCGCCCAGTGCGAATTCGTGCTTGAACCCGTGGCTCACCCCACGGGTTTTTTAACGACCCAATTCCCCCATGACCCAACGACCTGCCGCTTCTTCGTCGCAGCATCTGTGTTTTGCCTGGCTTGCCTGGATGTGGGTCACGCTGCGCGCTCTGCTGTCCAAAGGGCATTTCGGCCAGGGGCTGCGCAAGGGTCTGGGGTCAGGCTAAAGTCCAGTCGTCAATCTCTTTTTCAAAGACGCCCATGGACTTGCAACTCAAAAACAGAACCGCCTTGGTCACCGGAGCCAGCGTGGGCTACCAGTTCTGACCTGACTCGGGCCACGAGACCTGAAAGTGTTTATGACGGTGGATGTTTTGGTGATTGGCGGCGGCAACGCGGCCCTGTGCGCGGCCCTGATGGCCCGCGAAGCGGGGGCCAGCGTCATGCTGCTCGAATCTGCCCCCCGCGAGTGGCGCGGTGGCAATTCGGGCCACACCCGCAACTTGCGCTGCATGCACGACGCACCGCAAGACGTGCTGGTCGACGCCTACCCGGAAGAAGAGTTTTGGCAAGACCTGCTCAAGGTCACTGGTGGCTTGACCGACGAGCACCTGGCCCGGCTGGCGATTCGCCACTCGGCCACTTGCAGGCCCTGGATGGTCAAGCATGGTGTGCGTTTTCAGCCATCTTTGTCCGGCGCTTTGCACACGGCCCGAACCAACGCTTTTTTCATGGGTGGGGGCAAGGCCTTGGTCAACGCCTATTACCGCAGCGCCGAAAAACTGGGTGTGCAGATCCATTACAACGCCGAAGTAGATTCGGTGGAGCTGGACAAGGGCCGTTTTGTGGCCGCCTCGGTCATGCACAAACAGGCCGATGGCAGCGTTCGGCGTGAACGCATCACCGCCCGCACCTGTGTATTGGCAGCAGGAGGCTTTGAGTCCAATCGCGAATGGTTGCGCGAAGCTTGGGGCCAGAACGAGCGCGGCGAATTTCCGGCCGATCAGTTTTTGATTCGCGGCACGCGCTTCAACCAGGGTGTGCTGCTCAAACACATGCTGGAGCAAGGCGCTGACCGCATCGGCGACCCGACGCAGGCCCACATGGTCGCGATTGATGCGCGTGCGCCTTTGTACGACGGTGGCATTTGCACCCGCATCGACTGTGTGTCATTGGGCGTGGTGGTCAACCGCGAGGCGCGCCGCTTCTACGACGAAGGCGAAGACTTCTGGCCCAAGCGCTACGCCATCTGGGGCCGCTTGGTGGCGCAGCAACCTGGGCAGGTGGCTTACTCCATCATCGATGCCAAGGCGGTGGGCCGTTTCATGCCGCCGGTGTTTGAAGGCACGCGGGCCGATAGCCTGCCCGAGTTGGCCCGCAAGCTGGGCCTGGATGAAGTGACTTTCATGAACACCCTGAGCGACTACAACGCCGCTTGTCGCGTGGGCACCTTTGACCACACGGCGCTGGACGATTGCCTCACCGAAGGGGTCACGCCAGCCAAAACCCATTGGGCCCGTCCTCTCGACACAGCGCCTTATTACGCTTACGCCGTGCGGCCTGGCGTGACCTTCACCTATTTGGGCCTCAAAACCGATGACACCACCGCTGTGCGATTCAATGACCAGCCCAGCCCCAACTTGTTTGTGGCGGGCGAAATGATGGCGGGCAATGTGCTGGGCAAGGGCTACACCGCCGGGGTGGGCATGACGATTGGCACGGCCTTTGGCCGCATCGCGGGCGAACAGGCAGCCAAAGCCGTCATGGCTCAGAAGGAAGGCGCTTCCCATGCAAACGCTTGAAGCCCTGACCCAAGATGCCCGTGCCTTGGCGCGTGGTGAGATGACTGCCCCCGAAGTCGAAGTGGCGCGGCAAATGCAAATTTGCAATGGCTGCCGCTACTGCGAAGGCTTTTGCGCGGTGTTCCCGGCCATGACGCGCCGCCTGGAATTTGGCAAGGCCGACATCCACTACCTGGCCAATTTGTGCCACAACTGCGGTGCGTGTTTGCACGCGTGCCAGTACGCGCCGCCTCACGACTTTGCCATCAACGTGCCCAAGGCCATGGCCCAGGTGCGGGTCCAGACTTATGCCGACTACGCTTGGCCGCCCGCTTTGGGCCCCTTGTACCAACGCAACGGCCTGACCCTGTCAGTGGCCTTGGCGTTAGGATTGGCGCTGTTTTTGGCGCTGGCCATGTGGCGCCAAGGCACGCTGTGGTCAACCCCTGTGGCGGGTGGTTTTTATGCGGTGTTTCCACACAATTTGATGGTCAGCTTGTTTGCGCCCATCTTCTTGTTTGCTGTGCTGGCGCTGGTGCTCGGCGTGATGCGCTTTTGGCGCGATGTGACACCGGCCACCAGCGGGGCTGGTTTGACCTCGCCCGCTGCTGCTGAGGCCACCCACGCGGCCTTGCGCCTGAAATACCTGGATGGTGGACACGGTGAAGGCTGCCACAACGAGGACGACGCCTGGACGCACGCCCGCAGGCGCTACCACCACCTGACGTTTTACGGTTTCATGTTGTGTTTTGCCGCCACCAGCGTGGCCACGCTGTACCACTATGTGCTGGACTGGCCAGCACCTTACGACTTGACGACTTTGCCCAAATTGCTGGGCGTGCTCGGAGGGG
>CAJBLW010000494.1 GCA_903953985.1 uncultured Burkholderiales bacterium | reverse complement strand
GCATTCTGGCTGCCCAGCAGTTGCAGCACAGCATCGGTGCGCGCTATGCGCTGGATCAAGTAGCGCAGGCGCACCGCACGGTGGAGGCGGGGCAGACGGTGGGCAATGTGGTGATCGATTTGTGAAGCGGGTGCGGCGGTTGCCGCACTGGGCTGGACCAGGCGTCTGCCTGTGCTCAGCGCACAGACAGTCGGTGGTTTGCCGTTATGCTTGAAGAGCTCACCCGCTTTCCTGTTTTTGTCCCGGATTTTTTGATCGTTCATGGCTGCATCTCCCAAATCGCTTTCGGGCCTGGTCCCTTTCTTCAAGCCTTACCGCGTGGGTCTGGGCTTTGCGGCGCTGTTTTTGTTGCTGGCCGCAGGCACCACGCTGGCATTTCCTTGGGTTTTGCGTCAACTGATCGACCAAGGCCTGTCCACGGGTGCACCGGCCGACCAGTTGTCAGGCAATTTCTTGCAACTGTTTGGCGTGGCCGCGGCTTTGGCGGTGTTTTCTGCCGGGCGCTTTTACATGGTGAGCTGGTTGGGCGAGCGCATCACCGCCGACCTGCGCAACGCGGTGTACGGCCACGTGCTCAAGCAGAGCCCCGCTTTTTTTGAAACCACGCAATCGGGCGAAGTGCTTTCGCGCCTCACCAACGACACCACTTTGGTGCAAACCGTGGTGGGTTCGTCGTTTTCCATGGGCCTGCGCAACCTGGTCATGGGCACCGGTGCGCTGATCATGCTGGTGTGGACCAACCCCGTGCTCATGCTGCAGGTGGTGGCGGTGCTGGCGGCGGTGATTTTCCCCAGCGTTTACTTGGGCCGCCGAGTGCGCCGCTTGTCGCGCGCGAACCAGGACCGGGTGGCCGATTCGAGCGCCATCGCCTCTGAGGTGCTCAACGCCATCAGCGTGGTGCAAAGCTACACCGCCGAAGGCCGCGAGACGCGCCGCTTCATTGACTCAACCACAAAAGCCTTGGGCACGGCACTCAAGCGCATCCGCGCGCGTTCGGTGCTGGTGGGCTTCATCATCATGGCGTCCAGCGCGGTGCTGCTTTGGGGTCTTTACATGGGTACGCTGGCCGTGCGTGCGGGCACCAGCACAGCAGGCCAGCTGGGTGAGACGGTGTTTTATGTGATCTTGCTGGCCAGCGCCTTTGCGGTGCTGGGCGAGGTGTATGGCGACATGCTGCGCGCGGCCGGGGCGACTGAGCGCCTGATGGAGTTGTTGCACACCGAGTCGAATTTGAAAATCGCCGCCGATCCACAAAAGGATGCTTGGCCACAAGGGGGCTCATCGCTCCAGATCGAATCGCTGCGCTTTCATTACCCCTCGCGCCCCGGCACTTGGGCGCTGGACCAGCTCAGCGGCCAGATTCAATCCGGACAGACGGTGGCCGTGGTGGGCCCGAGTGGCGCGGGCAAAACCACGTTGTTTGATTTACTGATGCGCTTTCACGACCCACAATCGGGCCGCATTGTGCTGGACGGCGTACCGATCGACCAAATGGACTTGCACGACCTGCGCGAGCGCATGGCCATCGTGCCGCAGGAGCCGGTGATTTTTTCGGGCACGGTGATCGAGAACATCCGCTACGGCCGCCCCGAGGCCAGCCTGGAAGAAGTGCTGGCTGCCGCCGAGGCCGCGTACGCGCAGGAGTTCATCCGCGAGCTGCCCGAGGGCTTTGACACCTATTTGGGCGACCGGGG
>CAJBLW010000493.1 GCA_903953985.1 uncultured Burkholderiales bacterium | reverse complement strand
GGACTGGGACGCCTGTGCCGTGCATGAAAACCAACCTACCAACCCCTTCATCTGTTTCGATTTTCTCGACTGCGCTGAGGAAGCCGGCTGCGCCGTGGAATCCCAGGGTTGGGGGCCACAGCACCTGGCCGTCGAGGATGAGGCTGGGCGGGTTGCTGCCGTCATGCCCCTCTACCTGAAGAGCCACAGCCAGGGAGAGTACATCTTCGACCACGCCTGGGCCGACGCCTACCAGCGCCACGGCCTGGCGTATTACCCCAAAGCCCTGGTGTCATCTCCCTTCACGCCCGTGCCCGGCAGCCGCTTGTTGGCCGAATCTGACAATGCCCGCCAAGCCCTGCTGGCCGCCTTGCTGGACATTTGCCAAACCAACAACATCCCGTCCCTGCACCTCCTGTTTGGCAGCCCGCAAGACCTGCAAGCCTGCGAACAAGCCGGGCTGTTGCAGCGTGACCAGGTGCAGTTCCACTGGCAAAACCAAGGCTGGCGAGACTTCGATGACTTTTTGGCCAGCCTGACGCAAGAAAAGCGCAAAAAAATCCGGCAAGAACGCCGCAAAGTGCAGGAGGCGGGCGTGACCTTTCGCGCCGTGCGCGGTCCCGACATGACCAGCGACGACTGGGCTGTGCTGCTGCGCTGCTACCAGCAAACCTATTGGGAACACGGCAACGCACCGTATTTAACCCCGGCGTTTTTTGATTCCATGCGCACCAAGATGGCCGCCAACTGGCTGCTGTTTGTGGCCGAACACGCGGACCAGCCAATTGGCATCAGCCTGATCGGCCTGCACTTGGACGGCCAAGGCCAGCCTGAAGTGGCCTATGGCCGTTATTGGGGCGCGCTGGCCCGAGTGGACTGCCTGCACTTTGAGGCCTGCTATTACCAGCCCATCGAATGGTGCATCCAACACGGCCTCAAACGCTTTGAAGGCGGCGCACAAGGCGAACACAAAATGGCCCGAGCCCTGCTGCCCACCCCCACCCACAGCGCCCACTGGCTCGCGCACCCGGCGTTTTCTGAGGCGGTAGCGCGGTTTTTGGAGCGGGAAAAAGCGGGTGTCGAGAACTACCTGGAAGCACTGCACCAGCACTCGCCGCTAAAAAAACCGCCATAAATCAGCCCTCATGAAAAACGCCCGCACGGCGCGGACCGTGCAGGCGTTGGGTGCCACAGCCAGCGCCCACCGTGGTGAGCGCCAACACTGCCGCATCAGGCCTTGGCTTTGTTGTGGTTGGCGATGCCGTCCAGAATTTCCTTGTGGGCAGATTCTTTGCCTTCCCAGCCCAGCACTTTGACCCACTTGCCTTTTTCAAGGTCTTTGTAGTGCTCAAAGAAGTGAGCGATCGCATTGCGGCGCATCGCGTTCACATCCGAGATGTCTTGCCAGTGGTCGTACATCGGCAAAATTTTGCTGGTCGGCACAGCAACCACCTTGCCATCCACACCGGCCTCGTCTTCCATCATCAAAATGCCCAAGGCACGGCAGGGCACCACCACACCAGGATGCAAGGCGTAAGGGGTGATCACCAACACATCCACCGGGTCTCCATCGCCAGACAGGGTTTGGGGCACATAGCCGTAATTGGTGGGGTAGTGCATGGCCGTGGTCATGAAACGGTCCACGAACAAGGCGCCGGTTTCCTTGTCCACTTCGTACTTGATCGGATCGGCGTTCATCGGAATTTCGATGATCACGTTGAAAGTTTCGGGCGCTTGTTTGCCGGGGGTCACGTTATCGAGGGACATCTTGCAGGTCTCGGGAATAGTTAAAGAAAAACGAGGATCTCTAGGGATTAACCCCGATTTTACTTTCACAAGGCTTGCGCAAATCGTGATCCAGCCTCTTTAATGTGCTGTTGGCCAATCGTTCTCCGGTTTCGGTGATCGAGGAAGCAACGCCATGGAGGGGTCTCCAGTGCGTTGCCCCTCTGTTCAGCGACAACCATCGAGGAGTTCAACGATGACAGGAAATTCAGCGCTCATTCTGGCGCTCGTATGTGGTTTGATTGCCGTGGCTTACGGCATTTGGGCCCGAGGGTGGATCCTTTCTCAAGATGCCGGCAATGCCCGGATGCAGGAAATTGCAGCGGCCATTCAGGCTGGCGCGGCGGCCTATCTGGCCCGGCAATACAAAACCATCGCCATCGTCGGCGTGGTGCTGGCCATCCTGATGGCCATCTTTCTGGATGGCATCACCGCCATCGGCTTCGTGATCGGCGCGGTGCTTTCTGGCGCTTGTGGCTTCATCGGCATGAACGTGTCGGTCAAAGCCAACGTGCGCACGGCCCAGGCCGCCACCAAAGGCATTGGCCCAGCGCTGGACGTGGCGTTTCGGGGTGGTGCCATCACCGGCATGCTGGTGGTGGGCTTGGGTTTGTTGGGTGTGTCCGGTTTTTACTGGTTTTTGGTGGGCAACGGCAATCTGACGCCCGACAAGAACCTGGCCAATTTGCTCAACCCTTTGATTGGCTTTGCCTTCGGCTCCTCGCTGATCTCAATTTTTGCCCGACTGGGTGGTGGCATTTTCACCAAGGGCGCTGACGTGGGGGCCGACCTGGTGGGCAAAGTGGAAGCTGGCATTCCCGAGGACGATCCGCGCAACCCTGCCGTGATTGCCGACAACGTGGGCGACAATGTAGGCGACTGCGCCGGCATGGCCGCCGATCTTTTCGAGACGTATGCCGTGACCTTGATCGCGACCATGGTGCTGGGAGCCTTGCTGATTTCAGCTGCCCCAGGTCAGGCCGTGCTGTACCCGCTGGCCTTGGGCGCGGTGTCCATCATCGCTTCCATCATTGGTTGCTTCTTCGTCAAGGCCACTCCAGGCATGACCAATGTGATGCCTGCGCTCTACAAAGGCTTGGCCATCTCGGGCGTGCTGTCCTTGATCGCCTTTTACTTTGTCACCACCTGGCTGATGCCTGACAACGCCCTGGGCGCTGCGGGCAGCCAAATGAAACTGTTTGGCGCCTGTGCTGTGGGTCTGGTGCTCACGGCCGCCTTGGTCTGGATCACCGAGTTCTACACCGGCACGCAATACGCCCCGGTGCAGCACATCGCACAAGCCTCAACCACCGGCCATGGCACCAACATCATTGCCGGTTTGGGCGTCTCCATGCGCTCCACCGCATGGCCGGTGATGTTCGTCTGTTTGGCCATCTGGACGGCTTATGCGCTGGGTGGCCTGTACGGCATCGCCGTAGCGGCTACATCCATGCTGAGCATGGCGGGTATCGTGGTGGCGCTGGACGCTTATGGCCCCATCACCGACAATGCAGGCGGCATTGCAGAAATGGCCGAAATGCCCAGCAGTGTGCGCGACATCACCGACCCGCTGGATGCCGTGGGCAACACCACCAAGGCTGTGACCAAGGGTTACGCCATTGGCTCGGCAGGCCTGGCCTCGCTGGTGCTGTTTGCCGACTACACGCACAAACTGGAGGGCTACGGTAAGGCCATCAGCTTTGACTTGTCCGACCCACTGGTCATCATTGGACTGTTCATTGGCGGCCTGATCCCCTACTTGTTCGGGGCCATGGCCATGGAAGCGGTGGGCCGGGCTGCAGGCAGCGTGGTGGTTGAAGTGCGTCGCCAGTTCAAAGAGATCCCCGGCATCATGGAAGGCACGGCCAAGCCCGAATACGGCAAGGCCGTAGACATGCTGACCACGGCCGCCATCAAGGAAATGGTCATTCCAAGCCTGTTGCCCGTGGTGGTGCCGGTGCTGGTGGGCCTGATCCTGGGCCCCAAGGCTTTGGGCGGATTGCTGATGGGCACCATCATCACCGGCCTGTTTGTGGCGATTTCCATGTGTACCGGTGGTGGGGCTTGGGACAACGCCAAGAAATACATCGAAGACGGCCATCACGGCGGCAAGGGCTCTGACGCCCACAAGGCAGCCGTGACTGGTGATACGGTGGGTGACCCTTACAAGGACACCGCTGGCCCTGCCATCAACCCGCTGATCAAGATCATCAACATCGTGGCCCTGCTGATCGTGCCGCTGGTGATGAAGTTTCACGGGGGCTGATGGGCCCTGCGGTTTAAAAGGCCCGCTTTGGCGGGCCTTTTTTTGCCCGGCTGAGCCGCAATGGTCGATGTCCCATGGGTGATTTTCAAAATCCTGCCCGGGTTCACAATAGCCCCATGCAAATGAATTTCATCGCCAACCAATCCACCCCTGCCCTGGCCGGCCAAACCATTGACGTGCTCGACCCGTCTGACGGGCAGGTGTTCGATCAGATCCCGCGCAGCCAGGCGGCCGACATCGATGCCGCTGTGGTGGCGGCGCGAACGGCCTTTAACGGCTCCTGGGGCAAGCTGAGCGCCATGGAGCGTGGTCGCCTGCTCATGAAGCTGTCGCAAAAAGTCAGCGAGCATGCCGCCGAGCTGGCCGCATTGGAGCAGCGCGATTGCGGCAAGCCAACCAAACAGGCGGCCGCCGACTCGGTGGCATTGGCACGTTACTTTGAGTTTTATGCCGGGTCCTGCGACAAGCTGCACGGCGAGACCCTGCCCTACCAAAACGGTTACAGCGTGCTGACCTGGCGCGAGCCACACGGCGTCACCGGTCATGTGATCCCCTGGAACTACCCGATGCAAATTTTTGGGCGCAGCGTGGGCGGTGCTTTGGCCGCTGGCAATGCCTGCGTGGTCAAACCCGCCGAAGACGCCTGCCTGAGCCTGATCCGCGTGGCGCAACTGGCCGCAGAGGTGGGCTTTCCGCCAGGGGCCATCAACATCGTCACCGGTTATGGTCACGAAGTAGGCGACGCGCTGGCTCGCCACCCGGGCATTGACCACATTAGCTTCACCGGCAGCCCCCGCGTGGGCACACTCATTCAGCAAGTGGCCGCCGAGCGCCACTGCCCCGTGACGCTGGAGCTGGGCGGCAAAAGCCCGCAGATCATTTTTGACGACGCAGACCTGGACGCGGCGATTCCGGTGGTGGTCAACGCCATCGTGCAGAACTCCGGACAAACCTGCAGCGCGGGCTCACGCGTGTTGATCCAACAAGGCATTTACGAGCCGCTTTTGAAGCGCCTGGGAGAGGCCTTCAGCCGCCTGCAAGTAGGTTCGGCCACTATGAACCTGGACTTGGGCCCACTGATCCGGGCCAGCCAGTTGGCGCGGGTGACCGGTTTTTTGGACCAGGCCAAGGCCGATGGCATTGCCTCTATGGCCCAGGGGCAGATCGCGGCGGGCGTGCCTGCGGGTGGCT
>CAJBLW010000492.1 GCA_903953985.1 uncultured Burkholderiales bacterium | reverse complement strand
GATGGGCATTTTGAGTTTGTTCATCGGGTTGATCGTGATCGTACCCGTGTTGGGCCATGCCTCCTGGCATGCTTATCGCGATCTGGTAGACACCCGCGATGTGCCCGAACGCATGCCCCATCAGGAGGCCGTGTGATGTGGAGTTTCACAGAAGAGCAGTTCGCCTGGTTTGGCCTGACCATTGGCGTGAGCGCTTTCATGCTCTACATGCTTTTCATCGTCTTGCAATTGGCCTGGGAGTCTAAAGCAGGGAAATTCGGTACCTTTGTCATCTTTTTGGGCCTGGCTTTCGGCATGCTGGGTTTTGTGGCCAAAGGGGTCATTCAATGGGTGATTGACAAATGATGGGCGACTCGGGACAAAGCTGTGGATAAAAATAGAGTAACCCATGACTTATCCACAGCTTTATACGGTTTGGAAAAGTTGTTCATTTTGGCGTGACAGCACAAAAGCAAGGTCACGCACATGCTTGAAAAGCATCCAAGTCGTTGTCCGAGTTGAAAAAAAATGCCTTGTCCACAACTCAACACTGCCCTTACTACTATGACTATTTAAAGATATAAAACTATAGAAAGATAACAATCAACAAGTGCGCTGGTAAGATTTGCGTCTTTTCCCCCCTGACGGCAACATGGCGATCGCTTCAGAAGACCCTTCCAATCCTTGTTACGAGATCAAAAGCGCCGATTTGTCCTTGGTCGCTTTGCTGCTCAAAACCACCGACATCGCAGAGGTTTCTCGGGCTTTGAAGCAACAATTGTCCGAAAGTCTGGGGTTTTTTGATCAAGATCCCGTGGTGATTGACGTCAGTGCTTTGGCATTAGTGGACGATGAAACCATCGACCTTGTGCGTTTGATGGCTGTTTTGCGCGAACACGCACTGGTGCCTTTGGCCATCAAAGGGGCTCCACCCGCTCTTTTGCACTTGGCCAAGGGGGCAGGCTTGGTTGACGCATCCGATGCCCGTATTCGCCGTTCTGTCCCCCTTGCTGAGGCACCAACACCCCAAGTCCCCTCTGTTGAACAGCTTGCACCGCAGCCTACACCCGCTGGCGCCATGCGCATTGACAGGCCTCTGCGCTCAGGTCAACAGGTTTATGCCAAAGGGCGTGATCTGATCGTGATGGGCATGGTCAATGCAGGCGCTGAAGTGATTGCCGATGGCCACATTCACATCTATGGCACTTTGCGTGGCAAAGCCATTGCGGGCGCCAGAGGCAATGGGGATGCTCAAATTTTTGCCCAGGTGATGGAGCCAGAACTCATTTCCATTGCCGGGGTTTACCGCACCAGCGAAAATCCATTGTCCAAAGATGTTTTGGGCAAGCCCGCACAAGTTTCTTTGCAGTCAGGTCCAGATGGGGACAAACTGCTGATCACTCCTTTAAAAATTTAATTTTTACTTTGTCCAAGAAAGTTTATCCATGGCAAAAATCGTTGTTGTGACCTCTGGCAAAGGCGGCGTAGGTAAAACCACGACCAGCGCCAGTTTCGCCACAGGCTTGGCTCTCAAAGGTTTCAAAACCGCTGTCATTGACTTTGATGTGGGACTGCGCAATCTGGACCTGATCATGGGCTGTGAGCGCCGTGTGGTGTATGACCTGATCAACGTGATCCAGGGGGAAGCCAACTTGAACCAAGCCCTCATCAAAGACAAACAATGTGACAACTTATTTGTGTTGGCTGCTTCTCAAACCCGTGACAAAGATGCTTTGTCGCAAGAAGGCGTTGAAAAGGTTTTGAACGACCTGAGTGGCATGGGTTTTGAGTACATCGTTTGTGATTCGCCTGCTGGCATCGAGACCGGTGCTTTGATGGCCATGCATTTTGCCGACGAGGCTTTGGTTGTGACCAACCCCGAGGTGTCTTCGGTACGCGATTCAGACCGCATCTTGGGAATGTTGGCGAGCAAAACTAAACGCGCCATTGAAGGCTTAGATCCGATCAAAGAACATTTGCTGATTACCCGCTACAACCCCAACCGGGTAGAAGAAGGGCAGATGCTATCGCTGCAAGATATCCAGGACATCTTGCGCATCAAGTTGTTGGGTGTGATTCCCGAAAGCGAAAATGTGTTGCAGGCCTCTAACCAAGGCACACCCGCGATCCACATGGCCAACAGCGATGTGTCCGAGGCCTACAAAGACGGTATCGATCGTTTTTTGGGCGAAGACAAGCCCATGCGTTTCACTGAAGCTGAAAAACCCGGTTTTTTCAAACGTTTGTTTGGAGGCAAGTGAACCATGTCGTTTCTTTCCTTCCTCTTGGGCGAAAAGAAGAAAACTGCCAGTGTGGCCAAAGAGCGTCTGCAAATCATCCTGGCACACGAGCGCAGTGGTCGCAATGCGGCCGAGCCCGATTATCTGCCTGATTTACAGCGTGAACTGGTGGCGGTGATCAGTAAGTACATCAAGATCAACCCCAATGACATCAAAGTCAATTTGGAGCGTCAGGACAACATTGAGGTATTAGAAGTCAAAATCGAATTGCCTGATTCACGTTAAGTTTTTTTGTGGCTTTCCAAGAAGCCATGGCCCCTTAATTTGGGCCATGGCTTTTTTTATGGATTGCCCAAGGATGCCCACAAGGAATGTGCTGCACGGATATTGCGCTCTTTGACGTGCCCGTAGCCTTTGATGTTCTCTGGCACTTGGGCCACTTTGACTGCATGTGCATGGGTTTGTTCTGACAGTTGTGTCAACACGCGGTCGATGTGCTGCATGTACTCGCGGATCAGGGCGCGTTCGGTCTGACGTTCTTCGGTTTTACCAAAATAGTCCAGTTTGGTGCCGCGCAAACCCTTGAGTTTGGCCAAAACTTTGAAGCCCGTGAGCATGATGGGGCCGAACTTTCTTTTGACCAATTCACCTTGGCTGTTGTGCTTGGACCATAGCGGTGGGGCCAAGTGGTAGTGGACCTTGAAGTCGCCCTCAAAACTGTTTTGAATGCGTTCCATGAACCCCGTTTGTGTGTGCAAACGGGCCACTTCGTATTCGTCTTTGTAGGCCATCAGGCGGTACAGTTGTCGCGCCACTGTTTCGCTCAACAGTGTTTTACCCAAAGGCGCTTCGGTGGTTTTAACGCGGCCCACAATGCTCTGGTATAGCTGGGCATAGGCCGTATCTTGGTAATCGGTCAATCGTGCCATGCGGTCAGCGATGAGATCGTCCAAAGATTCACGTTTTTTGAACTGGATCACTTGCACGGGCTGCAGGGTTTGCATCAGCGCGTCGAGTTGGTGTGCCGCGTGACGGCCCCATTCGAAAGCGGCCAAGTTGTTTTTAATTTGTACATCATTGAGCTCAATGGCCCGCACCAATGATTCACGGCGCAAAGGCACCCAGCCTTTTTGCCAGGCGTAGCCCAGCAGCATCGGGTTGACATAAATGGTGTCGCCCATGAGTTGTTTGGCCAGGGCATCGGCATCAAAAGCGCCAACGCCTGACACGCCAACTTGCGCGGTGATTTCGGCCAGACATTGTTCAGCCGGGTTTTGCCAATTCCCATTTTTTACAAACGCAGCGGTGGGGGTGCTGTTGCTGTTCAGGGCCACATGGGTGCGGCCGGCGCGCATGCGCACAGTGGTTTCTTTGGAGGCACTGACGATGGGGTCGCAACCGATGATCAGGTCGGCAGCGGCCATGCTCACGCGGGTGGTCCGGATGTCGTTTTGGGTGTTGGCCACCAAGATGTGGCTCCAGGTGGCGCCGCCTTTTTGGGCCAGACCTGCCGAGTCTTGTGTGACGATGCCTTTGCCTTCCATGTGCGCGGCCATGCCGAGCAGCTGACCAATGGTGATGACCCCCGTGCCCCCCACACCCGCCACCACCATGCCCCACGGCTGGCCAATGGTGGGCAGTTCGGGCTCGGGCAACGCACCCAACGCGGCAGGGTTTGGTGCTGCACTGGTGGACGTGGCTTTCTTTTTGAAGGTGCCGCCTTCCACCGTGACAAAGCTCGGGCAAAAGCCCTTAAGGCAGCTGGTGTCCTTGTTGCAGGTGCTTTGGTTGATGGTGCGTTTGCGTCCCAAGGGGGTTTCTAGCGGTTCTACCGACAAACAGTTCGATTGCACGCTGCAATCGCCGCAGCCTTCGCAGACTTCTTCGTTGATCATCACGCGCACAGCCGGGTCGACCAGGGTTCCGCGCTTGCGGCGGCGGCGTTTTTCTGTGGCGCAGGTCTGGTCATAAATGATGACGGATGTGCCTTTGATTTCGCGCATTTCGCGCTGAATGCGATCAAGCTCGTCGCGGTGGAACACACGCACACCTTCGACCAAAGCCACGCCTTCGTATTTCTCGGGTTCGTCCGTGACCACCACGATGCGTTGCGCACCTTCGGCCTTCATGCTCATGGCGATTTGCACCACGCTGTGGCCTTCAGACCGCTCACCTACGGGTTGGCCGCCCGTCATGGCGACAGCGTCGTTGTACAAAATTTTGTAGGTGATGTTCACACCCGAAGCCACGCTTTGGCGCACCGCCAAAATGCCGCTGTGAAAATAAGTGCCGTCGCCGATGTTCGCAAAGATATGCTGGTCAGTGCAGAACGGTTGCTGGCCGCTCCATGGCACACCTTCACCACCCATTTGGGTGAAGCCCGTGGTGCTGCGGTCCATCCAGAGGCTCATGAAATGGCATCCGATCCCGGCCATGGCGCGTGAGCCTTCGGGCACTTTGGTGGAGGTGTTGTGTGGACAGCCCGAGCAGAACCAGGGTGTGCGTTCAGCGGCCGCACCCAAGCTCAGGGTTTGCAAGGATTTTTCTTTGGTGTCGATGACGGCCAAATGGGCATCCATGCGGGCGGTGGTGTCGGCATCCACACCCAGCTTTTTCAGCCGCTTGGCAATGGCCCGCGCAATCAGCGCAGGCGTCAGGTCGGCATTGGCCCGCAGCAAGGTGCGCTCTGTCGGATTGGGTGTCGACCATTCTCCGCCTGAGGTATCGCCATCGGCTTCGTCAAACTTCCCCACAATGTTGGGTCGTACATCGTCCCGCCAGTTGTACAACTCTTCCTTGATTTGGTATTCGATGACTTGGCGCTTTTCTTCGACCACCAAAATCTCGCGCAGTCCGGTGGCAAATTCGCGGGTGGTGTGCGATTCGAGAGGCCAGACCACACCCACCTTGTGCACCCGGATGCCCAGACGTTGGCATGTGGCGTCGTCCAGACCCAGATCCAGCAAGGCCTGGCGGGTGTCGTTGTAGGCCTTGCCGCTGGCGATCAGGCCGAACCGATCGTTCGGGCCCTGAATGACGTTGTGGTTGAGCTTGTTGGCGCGGATGTAGGCCAGTGCGGCGTACCACTTGTAGTCGAACAAACGAGCCTCTTGTTCCAGTGCGGTGTCGGGCCAACGAATGTGCACGCCGCCGGGCGGCATGACAAATTCGGGTAACACGATTTGCACACGTTCAGGGTCGATGTGCGCGGTGGCGCTCGACTCAACGATTTCCTGAATCGTCTTCATGCCCGACCAAATGCCAGCAAAACGGCTCAGGGCAATGGCGTGCAGGCCTTGGTCCAGGATGTCTTGCACGCTGGCCGGAAAAAACACGGGCAGGCCGCAGGCCTTGAAGATGTGGTCGCTCTGGTGCGCGGCAGTTGAGCTTTTGGCCACATGGTCATCGCCGGCCACGGCCAACACGCCGCCCCACGGCGTGGTGCCTGCCATGTTGGCGTGTTTGAACACGTCCGAGCAGCGGTCGACGCCCGGGCCCTTGCCGTACCAGATGCCGAACACGCCATCGAACTTGTTGGTGCCCGGTGGCGCAAAACCCAGTTGCTGAGTGCCCCACAAGGCGGTGGCTGCCAGTTCTTCATTGACGCCGGGCTGGAACACGATGTGCTGGGCTTTGAGGTGGTCTTTGGCTTTCCAAAGCGACTGGTCGTAGCTGCCTAAGGGCGAGCCCCGGTAACCGCTGATAAAGCCAGCGGTGTTCTTGCCTTGCAGAGCGTCGCGCTGGCGCTGCAGCATGGGCAGTTTGACCAAGGCCTGCACGCCACTCATGAACGCGCGTCCCACATCCAAGCTGTACTTGTCGTCCAGCGTCACCGTTTCAAGAGCTTGGCGAATTGATTCGGGCAAGGGGGCGTTCATGGTCTGTCCTGCGGCTGGAATGGAATGCACAGTGTAGAGCGGGCCAGCCGACAAGTGCTTGCTTTCGGCGACAGGATTTGCCCTATGATTTGAAAGGATCTTGCGCAAAAGGGCTTATTTTGGAAACACTGGACAAATTTGACTGGGCCATATTGAATGAACTGCAAACCAATGGCCGCCTGACCAATGCCGAATTGGCGCAGCGGGTGGGTTTGTCGGCCGCACCGTGCTGGCGACGGGTGCGGGCGCTCGAAGAGTCTGGCGTCATCAAAGGCTACCGCGCCGAAATCGATCGCCAGAAGGTGGGCTTGGACGTGTTGGCCTTTGTGCGCTTGGACGCTGAGCGCAACCGCGGTGACATCACGCGCCAACTGGAAGATGCCATCTTGAAAATTCCTGAGGTCGTGTCTTGCCATTACATCAGCGGCACCGGCACCTTTGAGCTGCAGGTGGTCAGTAAGGACCTGAACACTTTCAGTCAGTTTGCGCGGGATGTGTTGCTTAATCTGCCCAATGTGAAAGATCTGCACACCAGCT
>CAJBLW010000491.1 GCA_903953985.1 uncultured Burkholderiales bacterium | reverse complement strand
GTCATCGGTCCCCAGGTAATTGGATTTGTAGTCGAGCACCCAGTAGCGGCCTTCGTGCTCGAACACCAGATCGGCAAAGCCCATCAGCATGCCGTGCAGCTGCGCGTCGGGCAGTTGCGGGCGGCTCACGCCGGGCAACAGGTGCTGTTGGCACAACGCATCGACCTCGCGTGCGTGCAGGCGCTCGGCGGGCAGCCAGAACTCCATCTCGGGCAGCAAGTCACCCAAGGCGTTCAGCGGTGCGTTCGGCCCGCGCAAAGGCTGCGCCACCACACGGGTGAGCCACTGCAGTACGTCGTCGGTCTGGGCTTTATAACCGGCGTTTTCACATCGGTACTTCAGGCGCTCGGCCTTGGCTGCATCCATGGCAAAGCCATCGGCCGCCAGCCATTCGAGTTGGTCGTGCAAAAAGTTGCCTGCTGTGGGGCCTTTGGCAAAGCCGTGCCAAGGGGCCAAAGCACCGGGGCTGGACACCCTGGCCGTGGGCAGGGCCGCATCCTCGGGCGGTTCATCGTCTGCGGGGCGCGGCGGGTTCAGGTGCAACACCAAAGGCGCCAGGGTCTGCGAAGACAGGTCACGCGTCAGGCGCGAAAAACTCGCGATCGTCCACGACTTGTCGATGCGGGCGGTGCAGCTCAGCGCCTCGCGCAATTCGGTGGTGTGCGCAGGTTTTTGCCACAACGTCAGCGGCACATCGGCGGGGACGACTTGCAGGTGCACCGACAAGGCCTGTCCTTGGGCATCCGTCTGCAGGGCTTGCAGCTTGCTCAGCCAATCGGCGGCCTCTAATTCATGACCGCCACTCAGCAAATGCCCGGCTGCACTGCCATGGTTCACACAGGTTTTGCCGTTGCCGCGTTTGACCGCGCCCCAGCCCACCCACAGCGCGTGGCACGCCCGCGTGAGCGCGACGTACCACAGGCGCAGGTCTTCACGCAGGCGGTCGCGGTCTGCGATTTTGGAGTCGTCCTTGTCAAAGTCCAGCGTCCAGTGACGTTCGCCCTTGCCACCGTCCAATTGCAGCACAGCGGCCTTGTCGGCCGTGACCACGCGGTGGCTGTGCGCAAAGGGCAGGCACACCACCGGGTACTCAAGGCCCTTGCTGGCGTGGATGGTGATGACCTTGACGAGGTCTTCATCGCTTTCGAGCCGGACGGTTTGCTCTTCGCCACCGCTGGCATTGTCCGACTGCGCTTCATCCATCTGCTGGGCCAACCAGCGGATCAGGGCCTGCTCGCCATCGATTTGGCCGCTGGCCGCTTGCAACAATTCGGCCAGGTGCAGCACATTGGTCAGACGGCGCTCTCCGTCGCTCTGGCCGCGCCAGCGACCGGCCAACTGCAGCACATGGAGCGACTGGCGCAGCATGGCCAGCACGCCTTGGCTTTGCCAGGTCTGGTGCAGTTCGCGCATCTGCTCGGCGCGGGTGTCCAGCAGTTCGTCTTGCGTGGCCAGGTCGAACAGCTCGGCCAGCGACAGGCCCACCGTGCGCGTGCCCAATGCGGCGCGTACGCGGCGCATGTCTTGCGGCTCGGCCACACCGCGCAGCCACAGGCAAAGGTCTTGCGCTTCGTCGCTGGCAAACACCGAGTCGCGGTCTGACAAATAGACCGAGGCCACGCCACGCACCCGCAGCGCGTCTCGCACGGCTGCGGCCTCTTTGCCGGTGCGCACCAGCACGGCGATGTCTTTGGGCTGCAAGGGTTTGTCGCCGTTTTTCGCATCGGCAAAACGCGCTTGTGGGTCGCTCAGCCAGGCCACGATTTGCTCGGCGCACAGGGACGACAGATGCAACTGCGCATCGCGTGTGCTGCGCAAAGTGGCGTCGTGCACCACGGTCATGGCTTGCACATCGCCTGCTCTTGTTTTGAAGATTTCATCGCGACCCTTCGCGCCCACGGGCTGGAAGGGCAGCGGATCCTGATCGTCTTGATCGCCTTGCTTGTAGCCAAAGGCGTCTGGCGCCATGTCGAACCAGCGGTTGACCACATCTACCACCGCTTGGGTGGAGCGGAAGTTGGTGCCCAGCACATGGTGACGGCCAGTAGTGGCGCGGCGTGCGGCCAAGTAGCTGTGAATGTCCGCGCCCCGAAAACCATAGATCGATTGCTTGGGGTCTCCGATCAGCAGCATCGCCGTGTCTGGCCGGTTGTCAGCCGTCCGGTAGATGCGGTCAAAGATGCGGAACTGCAGCGGTGAGGTGTCCTGGAACTCGTCGATCATCGCCACTGGAAACTGCTCGCGCAGGCGCTGGGCCAGACGCTCGCCCGCCTCCGGGTCGGCCAGCGCGACATCGAGGCGCTGCAGCATGTCGGCAAAGCCAAACAAGCCGCTGCGCCGCTTGAGCTCGGCCATGCGCTGCAGCACATGGGTGCGGGCGTGCAGACGGGCGACTTGGGTGGGATCGGGCAAGGTCAACAAAGCGGCTTGCAGATCGGAATAGGCTTGAGACTCTGACGGCAAATCCACGGGCGCTTCGCCGGGCTTTAGGCATTCGAGCAGGCCTTGGGGGGTGAAGCGTGACCAGCCGGCTTTCATGGCTTTTTCAAGGCGCTTGCCATCTTCTGGCCCTTGCGCCCAGTCTTTGAGCACGGTCAACCACTCGGCGCATTTTTTGTACGTCAGCTTGCGGCCATCCCAGCTGGATTTGTGATGCTCCAGTTGAGCCTCGATCCAGCCCAGCAAGTTGTCGGCCTTCTCGCCCCAGCCCTGTTTGAGGGCCTGCAGTTGCGCGTCGCGTTCGGCCAGTGCCGCGCCGAATACCTGCGCCAGCGTGCCGGGGGCAGCGTCGGCCAGAGGCACGGCCATCAGGGCGCGCATGTCTTGTTCAAGCGCAGGCACATCGCGCCAAACGCCCAACACCTGTGTCACCAAGGCGGTGTCCATGGGGTAGAGCTGCTGACGCCAGTAGTCCTGCACTGCTTCGAGGCGCAACGCGGCTTCGTCGCCGACCAGGTTTTCTTCAAACAGACTGCCGCTGTCGAAGGCGTGTTCGCGCAGCATGCGCTGGCACCAAGCATCGATGGTGTAAACGGCCGCGTCGTCCATGGCCTGCGCGGCCAACGCCAGGCGGTGGGCGGCTTGCTCGCGGGGCTCGCCTTCGGGGTACTCGTCCTTCAGTTGTTGCAGAAAGTCATCATCCGTTTTGGCCATGCCCCGGAACACCTGCGCCGCCTCGGTCAGGCGGGCGCGGATGCGGTCCGACAGCTCGCGTGTGGCGGCGCGGGTGAAGGTCATGACCAGCACATCTTGCGGCAGCATGGGGCGCACAGGTGCGGTGCCCTCTTGGCCGTGGCCCAGCACCAGGCGCACATACAGCGCCGCAATCGTCCAGGTCTTGCCGGTGCCAGCGCTCGCCTCAATCAGGTGGCTGCCGCGCAGGGGAAAGGTGTGCGGATTGAGAGCGTGGGGGGTGTTCATGCCAGTTCTCCCTCTTCGCTATCGTGGGGCGCATCGGGCAAGGCCTCGATCTCGGCTTGCTCGGCCCAGGCCTTCAAGGGCGCGTAAACGGTTTGGGCCAAGCGCTCGAACTCGCCAGTAGCCAGCAAGTCCTCCACCGTGGGGTAGGTGCGGGCCAGCGCCGGATCTTTGTCTTTTTCTGCGCGCTTGAAGTCACTGCCCTCGTAGGTATCGGCCAGCGCGTTGGGGTTGTCCGGGTCTTTGAGCCACTGCAGCGCCACACCGGGTGGCAGCGGTAGCGGCCAACGCATGCCCTCGGCCCAAACGGCCAACAGCGCGGTCAACTGGGCGCGTGCGGCCTCTGGTGCTGGCTCGGCAATGCGCAGCACGGCGTTGCGGCCCACCACCACACACTTCAAGGGCTGGTCCATGGCGGCAGCGGCCAGCGACAGCAGCCAGATGTCGATCAGCTTGTCCGGGTAGGCCTGCGGTGTTTTATTTTTCAGATTGGCCAGATCGCTGGCGCGCAGGTGCAAGGACATCAGTCCGCCCTCATTCATACCCGTGCCCACCAGCACATCGCCCAGCGCGTCCTGCAAAGCGACTTGGGGGTGCGCCCAATCCACCAAAAGGCGCTCGGCCGCTTCGGGATAAACCTGCCGCTCGCGCAACGCTGCGGCCAACATGGCCTGCAGGCGGGCCTTGAGATGTTCTGCGGCGAGCATGCCCATGCCCGCCAGCGGCAAAGCCCCGGCTTGGCGCAGGCGCTGCACCACCTGCTGCACATGCGCGGGCAAGGTGTCGGCACTCAACTCGGCAGGCACATGCTGCAGTTCGTGGTCGATCAACTGGTACAGGTCCAGGCCTGCCAGCCCAAACAGCTCTTCGTCATGCAACTCGCTGCGCTCGTCCTCCAGGTGCACCTGCAATCGCTCGCGGAAAAACGCGCCCACCGGCTTGCGCAGAAAACGGGTGAGTTGGATGAGCGTGATGACGGGCACGCCGTTAGCGGATTCGAGCGGTGGCAAGAGCGAAACCGGTCCTTCGGGGACTGCCTCGCGGGGCTGGGTGTCCTGCGCCGCGCGCCACTCCTTGGCATAGGTCAACAAACCACTGCCCTCTTCAAAATAGGTGCGGCTGAAGGCTTGCAGCGGGTGCACGGTGGTCAGGCGATGGGCCGTGTCCTTGCCCCACAGCAGGTCGATCTCATCACGCAGTTGAGACACCAGCACCGAAGGCGGTTGTTCGCTGTTGTCGCGCACGCTGCGACCACTCCAGCTGGCATAAAGCACTTGGCGGGCCGACAGCAGGGCTTCGAGCATGAGCTGGCGGTCGTCGTCACGGCGCGAGCGGTCGCCGGGGCGGCTCATACCGGGCAGGCCCATCAGGTCAAAGTCGGCACGCGGGCTGCGGCGCGGGTAGTCGCCGTCGTTCATACCGAGCAAGCACACCACCTTGAAAGGGATGGCCCGCATGGGCATGAGCGTGCAAAAGGTCACGCCCCCGGCCCGAAAGCGCTGCTCGAGTCGGGGCGTTTTCAGCGCCTCAAGCCAGGCTGATCGCGCCACCGCCAGCGGCACGGCCTCTGCAAAACCAGCCTCAGCGCAGGCGCGTACCCAATCGGTCAGCGCCTGGTCGAGTGCCGCGATCGCGTTGCGGTCGTTGTCGTCTCGCGGCTTGAACATCGCGGCCAGCAAGGCGCGGCCTCGCTCGGCCCATTGCGCGGGCGTGGCCTCTTGCGTGCAGGTTTGCCACCAGTCGATCAAGGCCTGCAGCAGGTGTGCCAAAGACCCGGCCAGCTCAGCGTCCAGCCCGCCGACTTCGGGGTAAGGCGTGGCCCCGGGCGCATCGACGGCCACCGGGTCCGCCCCGCAGGCATAACCCATGAGCATGCGCTGCACACCAAACAACGCCGAGTTGTCCTCGCCGCACACGCCCAGGCCAAGGCCTGCGCGGTGTTCAACCGACAGGCCCCAACGAATGCCCGAGCCCGCCATCCAGCGCAACAGCGTGGGCAGACCGTCTTCATCCAATCCAAAGCGGGCGGCCAGCGCTGGCACTTCGAGCAGCTCGACCAGTTCGCTCATGCGGCTGCGCTGCTGCGGCAAGGCCAGCAACCACTCCACCGCATGAATCAGCCCACTTGTGGCCTGCGCGCCCAAGTCGGCAATGTCGAACGGAATGAACCGCGCATCGGCGCGCTTGTACTGGCCAAACACGGCGCGGATCGCCGGGGCCATGGTTTCGATGTCGGGCACCATGACCACCACGTCGCGAGGTGACACAGACTGATCGCCCGGCGGGGTATGGAACCATTGCAGCAGTTGGTCGTGCAGCACCTCCAACTCGCGCACCGGGCTGTGGGCGATTTTGAACACCAACGATTGATCGCCCTTGGCCCATGGCTCAACAGGGGCACCTCCGCTGGACGGCTCCAAATCGCGAATTCGCCGCTGCAACTGCGCCAGCAAGCGCGTGCCGTCTTCGCCGGGCACGTCCTCAAAAAAGTCCAGGCGTGGCCACTGCGTGAGTTGCTGTGCCGCTTGCAGGTTGTCAAACGCGTCGAGCTGGCGGATGAAATCCCGCCCCTGCCGCCCCCAAGCAGCCAGCAGCGTGGGCGCGTGCAGGTGCATCTGCGCCATAGGCAAATGAGCCAACACCTCGCCCCGTCGATAGTCATGGCGGCGGCGCTCGGCCTGCAGCCATTCGCGCCCGTCGATGATGTCGCCCCAGTG
>CAJBLW010000490.1 GCA_903953985.1 uncultured Burkholderiales bacterium | reverse complement strand
TCTGGTGGCCAGCCAGCCCTTGGTGGCGTGTTTGCCCGCCAGCCACACGTTGGCGGGGGCGGCCAGTCTGGGTCTGGCTGAACTGGCCGGGCAAGACCTTGTGGTGGTGTCCCGCACGGTGTCACCCGATTACCACGAGCGCATCGTGATGCTGTGCGAGCAGGCCGGCTGGATGCCGCAGGTGGTGCACGAGCTGCGCCACTGGCTGAGCGTGGTGTCATTGGTCTCGCAAGGCCTGGGCGTGGCGCTGGTGCCGCAGGCCCTGCAGCAGTCGGCCCTGGCGGGTGCGGTGTTTGTGCCGCTGCGCGATGTGGATGTGCGCTATGACACGCGTTGCCTGTGGCGCAGCGACCGAGACCAGATGGCGCTGGGGGACTTTGTGCAGGCGGTGCAAGCCGGGCTGCTCCCCCACGGATAATTCGAGGCTTGTTTCAAAAGGAACCCACATGACCCAAACCCTGATTTTAGGAGGCGGCTGCTTTTGGTGCACCGAGGCGGTGTACGTCAAGGTGCGCGGCGTGACCGACGTGGAGTCGGGCTATTGCAACGGCCAAACCGTGGCCCCCACGTACGAAGAAGTCTGCACCGGTCGCACCGGGCACAACGAAGTGGTCAAGCTCGAATACGACCCTGCGCAAATCACCACCCGCGAGCTGCTGGAGATCTTTTTTGTGATCCACGACCCCACCACCTTGAACCGCCAAGGCAACGACGCGGGCACGCAATACCGCAGCGGCATTTACTTCACCACACCCGAGCAGGCCGAAGAGGCGCGCGCAATGGTCGCCGAGTTGACGACAGCCCGCGCCTTTGGCCAACCCATCGTGACCGAGGTCCTGGCGCTGGCCAACTACAGCGCAGCCGAGGACTACCACCAAGACTTCTTTGAGCGCAACCCCTACCAGGGCTACTGCATGGCCGTGGCTGCGCCCAAGGTGAGCAAATTCAAAAAGACGTTTGCGCGTCTGGTGCGTGAGTGACAATCTAGGCTCCCGATATCAGCCGATGCCCGATCTGAAGTTTGTCACCACAAAGCCCATCACCTGAAGAAAATCCATGAAAAAAATTGCCTTTTTTCTTGCCGCCATGTGCTTGTCTTGGGCGGCTTTGGCCCAACACAGCACCAAAGAAGTCCAGGAAGACATTGCCCGACACCGCGCCATGGCCGAGGCCCACGAGGCGGCGGCCAAATGCCTGGAGTCCGGCAAAAAACCGGCCCAATGCACCAAAGAGCTGCAAACCGCCTGCAAGGGCTTGGCGCTGGGCAAATACTGCGGCATGAAGCACGCGCATTGATCCGCCGCTGTCCACCAAAGCTGTCATGAATTTTTCGCGTTCACGCCTGCCTGTTTGGCTGCACACCTTGCTGGTGGCGGCCTTGCTGTGGGCCCCGCTTTGGGGGCATCTGCACAACATTGGGCACGGCATTGAGCATGGCCGTGACCACGGGACTTTGCAGGCGATATCGGCCCCGGATGGGCTGCACGAGGCACATGCGGGGCCTGCGCACGATGAACATCGGCACGAAGGGCATTCAGACGCCCTGGGCCACGAGGCCGACGCCGATCTGTGCCGTGTGCTGGATCACCTGTCCCAAGCCGAAAGGCTGAGTGCTCCGTGCTCACCCGGCCTGGCCCCGAGGGTGGCCATGGTGCCGCCCATTTTTCGGGTGGCTTTTTCTCCGGACCAAGACCTCTGGTCCTCGGCGCAAGCCCGTGCGCCGCCTGTGTTGATTTGAATCCCTGATCCTGTCTGGCTGGCTTTCCGTCTGTGGCGGAAGGCGCTGGCCTGTTCCTGTTTTTCTAATCACACCCTTATGACACATTCTTTTCAGCTTTCGGCTTTGGCGTACGCCTGCTTGGCCACTTTGTCTTTTTCAAATTCTTGGGCGCAAAACGCCGCACCGGGCGTGCCCAGCGAAATCGTCATCACCGGCAACCCCTTGGGCCGCGACAGCACCACCGTGCCTGTGAGTACCTTGGGCCGCGCCGATCTGCTCGAACGCGGGCAAAGCACTTTGGGTGAAACCCTGAACGGCTTGCCCGGCGTGTCCAGCACTTACTTTGGTCCCAACGCGAGCCGACCCGTCATTCGCGGGCTGGATGGCGACCGCATCCGAGTGCTGAACAACAGCGCCTCCAGCCTGGACGCCTCGGCGCTCAGCTACGACCACGCGGTCCCGCTCGATGTTTTGTCCACCGACCGCATTGAGGTGCTGCGCGGCCCAGCCGCCTTGCTCTATGGCGGCAGCGCCGTGGGCGGGGTGGTCAACGTGATCGACAACCGCATCCCGCGCGCGCCGATCTCGGGCGTGCTGGGC
>CAJBLW010000489.1 GCA_903953985.1 uncultured Burkholderiales bacterium | reverse complement strand
GTGCAAACAGGATCGGTCCCAGCGTTTCTGCAATTTCACGGTCACGCGCCGAGATGGGCTGGGCCACGCCCTTGCCGCCTGCGGCCAGGTTGCCGCGCACTTCGCCGCCTTGCGGGATGCGGGCCAGGCAAAAGGGCACGGGCTTGCCGCCGATCAAAAGCACGCGTTTGTCGCCTTGCGCGATGCCGGGCAAAAACTTTTGCACCATCACGGTTTGTGCACCACCTCGGTTCAGGGTTTCGATGATCACGCCCAAATTCAAGCCGTCAGCACCCACCTTGAAGATGCCAGTGCCGCCCATGCCGTCCAGAGGCTTCAAGATGATGGTGCCGTGCTCGGCATGGAAGGCGCGGATGTCGGCCTCGCTGCGCGTGACCAGTGTGGGCGCGATGAATTGCGGAAACTCCAGAATCGCCAGCTTTTCGGGGTGGTTGCGCAAGGCAGCCGGGCTGTTGAAGACCTTGGCGCCTTCGCGCTCGGCCTGGCTCAGTAGGTGGGTGGCGTAAAAGTATTCGCTGTCAAAAGGCGGGTCGGTGCGCATGATGACGGCGCCAAAGTCCTTGAGGTTGGCGCGGCGCGTGGCTGTCTGGGTGAACCAGGTGTCTGGCTGGCCAGTGAGCGTGATGTCGCGCACCTGGGCCGACACGGCTTCGCCTTGCTGCCAGCGCACATCGGTCATCTGGCAGGCCACGACCTGGTGGCCGCGCTTTTGCGATTCGCGCATCATCGAAAACGTGGTGTCCTTGTAAATTTTGAAAGACTCGAGGGGGTCGGCAATGAAGAGGATGTTCATAAGAGGGCGGTGTTCAGATTCAATGGGCGCACTGTGACACAGAACGCCCCAAAAGGGCGGCATCCAGCTGACATCAGCGGCGCACCACCTGCAAGCTGGAGGCCTGGCACCTGATGGAGGCTTGAAGTGCTTGACCCAAGTATTCTCCATCAGCGGCCAGGGGAACCCCCCGCGTGCAGGCGACCTCCAGCTGACGATAGGGCCAACTGCTCACGCGTGGGTGGCTCAAGTGCTGACCCAACAACAGTCTGGGCAGCATGAGCAAGACCCCCAAGCGGTTAAACGTGCCTGCCAGCAGGGCGTCGAGTTGGCCGTCGTTCAATAACGCGTGGGGAACGGCTGGCATGCCCGAGCCAAAGGTTGCTGTGTTCAGGCTGGAGGCAAAAAGGCAGTTTCCCTGGTGGATGAGTCGCCCATCACTGTGCAGAGTCAGGTCCCAGGTGCGCAGTTGGATTAATTCATGCAGCGTGGCCAACAGGTAGCGGGGCAAGCCGCGCAGCCAGGGCGGCCCATTCAGAGCACGCCATCCGACAGCGGAGTCAAAGCCCGCCGTCAGGCTGGATAAAAATGGCGTTTCATGGCGCATACCCTGCAGGTCACTCCAAGAGGCCAATCCCGTGTCGATGCTTTGTGGAGGGCCTTGCAGCGCGAGAGGCAAGGCTTTCGCCCAAGGCAAACCAAACACGCCTAAGGCCCTTGCCGTGTCGTTGCCGCTGCCCATGGGCACCAGGCCCACGGTGAGCCGCCGCGCCAGCAAGGTGGGCAACCAACGGTTGAGCGTGCCGTCGCCACCCACCACCACCACGCGGCTGCCTTCGGGGAGTGATTCGAGCAGGGCCAAGCTGTCATTCAAGGCGGTTGGGGCTGCCAAGTGCGTGCCCGGGGCGTGCGCTGCCAGCCACGCACGCAGGACAGGAATCCGCCGCGACGCATGTCCGCCTTGCGCATGGGGGTTGAGCAAGACCAGGGCCATGGCTTATTGAAACGCCACCTCTGCAAAGCTGCGCAACTTGCGGCTGTGAAGTTGCTCGGGACCGGCATTGCGCAGCAAGGTCACGGTACGGATGCCGATTTGCAGGTGCTGGTTGACGCGCTCGCGGTAAAAGTGGTTGGCCATGCCCGGCAATTTGATCTCACCGTGCAACGGTTTGTCGCTCACGCACAGCAGCGTGCCGTACGGCACCCGAAACCGAAAACCGTTGGCGGCAATCGTGGCGCTTTCCATGTCCAGCGCCACGGCGCGGCTTTGGCTGAAGCGCCGTTGGGGGGTGTTGTTGGGTAGAAGTTCCCAGTTGCGGTTGTCTGTGCTGGCCACGGTACCGGTGCGCATCAGGCGTTTGAGGTCTGCACCATGATAACCGGTGACCTCGGACACGGCACGTTCCAGCGCTACCTGCACCTCAGCCAGAGCCGGGATCGGCACCCAAAGTGGCAGTTCTTCGTCCAGCACATGGTCTTCGCGCACATAGGCGTGGGCCAGCACGTAGTCGCCCAGCTGCTGCGTGGTGCGCAGGCCCGCGCAGTGGCCCAGCATCAGCCAAGCGTGCGGGCGCAGCACGGCAATGTGGTCGGTGATGGTCTTGGCGTTGGCGGGCCCCACGCCGATGTTGACCATGGTGATGCCGCTGTGGCCCTTGCGCACCAGGTGGTAACCCGGCATCTGCGGCAGACGCGGCGGTGTTTGGCCCAAGGCGTCCACATCCTCGGGCGCCAGGCCCATGCGGCGCGTGATCATGTTGCCGGGTTCGATAAAGGCGATGTATTCGCTGTCCGGGTTATGCATTTCGGCGCGGCCCAGGGCGATGAACTCGTCGATGTAAAACTGGTAATTGGTGAACAACACATAGTTTTGAAACCAGCGCGGCGAGGTGCCGGTGTAGTGGCGCAGGCGCTGCAGTGAATAGTCGATGCGCGGCGCGGTGAACAACGACAGCGGCCGGGCCTCGGAGGCTGCAGGTTCGTGCGTGCCATTGGCAATGCCGTCGTCCATGGCGGCCAAGTCGGGCAAGTCAAACACCTCGCGCATCAGTGCTTGGCGCTCTCGGCTCAGGCTGCCTTCCATGTGCTCGTCGTCGGCGAAAGAAAAGTGGATCGGAATCGGCTGGTTGCTGGTGCCCACTTGCAGGCTCACGCCGTGGTTTTGCAGCAGCAGCGCCAACTGCTTGCGGATGTAATAGGCAAACAGGTCCGGACGGGTCAGGGTCGTCTCAAAGCGGCCCGGCTCGGCCACAAAACCATAGCTCAAGCGGCTGTCCAGCCCCGCGCTTTTGCGGCTGGCGCTGGTCACCTGTACTCGTACAAAAGGGTAAAACGCCCGAACCCGCGTGCCTGCCATGTCGGCGCCTGCCACAAACTCGCGCATGGCCTGGCGCAGGTGGTTCACGCTGTGCTGGTAGATGTGTTGGATTTGCGCCAAGGCGCTGTCGGCATCTGGGTGCTCAGAAGGGGCAATGAAAGGCGGCAGGTGCTGCATGGAGATTCCTGGACGGGCGATCTGATGGGATCAAGTCTGGATATTTTGCGGCATCTCCATGTCGTTTGTCTGACCTGCTTTCAAGCTCAGGTGGGGGTGTTGCCTAGGTGACCACGCAAGGGCCTCGGGTCGGGCAAGCTGCGCGGCATACCCTGCTCTGTCGGGGCAGCCCTTTCAGGAGCCTATATATGCGTCAAGCCCGCAAAGTCATCATCACCTGCGCCCCCACTGGCGCCATTCACACCCCCAGCATGTCGCCGCATTTGCCGGTGACGGCTGACGAAATCGCCGATGCGGCGATTGCAGCCGCTGAGGCGGGTGCTGCCATTTTGCACCTGCATGCCCGTGACCCGGCCGATGGCCGCCCCACGCAAGACCCGGCGTTTTTTGTACCGTTTTTGCAAAAGATCAAAGCCAACACCAATGCTGTGATCAACTTGACCACAGGCGGTAGCCCGCACATGACGGTGCATGAGCGCATGCAGCCGGCGCTGACCTTCAAGCCCGAGGTGGCTTCGCTCAACATGGGTTCGATGAATTTCGGCTTGTTCCCCATGCTCGACCGCTTCAAAAATTTTGAGCACGAGTGGGAGCGCGAGCACTTGGAAAAAAGCCGCGATCTGGTGTTCAAAAACACCTACAACGACATCGAGACCATCTTGCGCCTGGGCACCGAAAACGGCACCCGCTTTGAGTTCGAGTGCTACGACATCAGCCATCTGTACAACCTGGCGCACTTCCGTGATCGGGGGCTCGTCAAGGGGCCTTTGTTTGTGCAATCGGTGTTTGGCATTTTGGGCGGCATTGGCCCCCACCCCGAAGACCTGATGCACATGCGCCGCACGGCCGACCGCCTGTTTGGCAACGATTACCAGTGGTCGATTTTGGGGGCTGGCAAAGGCCAGATTGCGCTGGCCAGCATCGGTGCGGCCATGGGCTCGAACGTGCGGGTGGGGCTGGAAGACTCGCTGTGGATTGGCCCAGGAAAATTGGCTGAGTCCAGCGCTCTACAAGTGCAGCGCATCCGGACCGTGCTCGAAGCCCTCAACCTGGAGATCGCCACACCTGATGAGGCCCGCAGTATGCTGGCGCTCAAGGGCGGGGATCGGGTGAATTTCTGAGGATCAGTGCGCGTTGACCCGGCTTTCGATGCGCATGCTGCGGACCTCTGAATGCTCGCATGCCATGAGACGCTCAATATGAACTCAAGGTTTGCTCAGGAGCATGGGAATGTCCAAAGGCGAGACGACTTGGACATCCTTGGCCATGGCCCATCCCTCTTGAACGGGTGCCATGACATAGGCCTTGTGGACCCCGATGTCCTCGCAGGCCTGCCAAAAGCCTTTGGATACTTTGGGGGCAGATGAAAACTTGATTTCAAATCCAGTGGTTTCGCGGCCTGTCTCCACCACCACATCCAACTCAGCGCCCGCAGCGGTTCGGTAAAAAGACACACTGGCACCTGTTGGCAAGTGGTTGCAGATTTGCTCGATACAAAAGCCTTCCCACGAAGCGCCGGTGTTGGGGTGGCCCATCAAATCATGGACGTTGCGCATACCCAGC
Source organism: uncultured Burkholderiales bacterium (assembly GCA_903953985.1). Taxonomy (GTDB): domain Bacteria; phylum Pseudomonadota; class Gammaproteobacteria; order Burkholderiales; family Burkholderiaceae_C; genus Limnohabitans_A. The sequence continues at coordinate 1,546 of CAJBLW010000489.1, read as the reverse complement.
AGGTAGTGAAGCAAACCGCTGTCGCGCACATAGATTTTGGGTGATTTCACCAGCCGCTTGCCCAGGTTGGCATGAAACGGCTCCAAGCGGCGCAGCATGAGCGACTGCACCAAATGGTCCAAATATCGGGTGACTGTGGGCGATGAGACACCCAGCGATGCCGCGATGCTGGACGCGTTGAACAGTTGGCCGTGCAGGTGCGCCACCATGCGCCAAAAGCGCCGCATCAATTCGGGTTCGACATTGATGCCCAAGGCGGGCAAATCGGAGTGGAGGAAGTGTCTGACAAAAGCATCACGCCAGAGCCAAGATGCGTCGTCTTGGGTTGCGGTGTAGCTGCCGGGAAATCCACCGCGCACCCAAAGGGTTTGAATGTCTTGAAAGCTTTGATGTACTTCGCTCAGCAACAGGGGCGCCATGTCCACCAAGGCCAAACGCCCCGCGAGGGATTGCGATTGCTGGAGCAATTTGAACGAGGCTGAACCCAGGATCAGAAACCTGCCAGGGCGCCGGTCTGCATCAATCTCCCCACGCATGGTGCTGAACAGCTCCGGGGCATTCTGAATTTCATCCAAAACCACCAATCGGTGGCGGTTGGCTTCGAAAAATACATCGGCTTGATCCAGCTTGGCGCGTGCCTGGGCGTTTTCCAAGTCAAGGTAAATCGAGTCTGGAAATTCAGCAGAGATTTGCTTGGCCAGCGTGGTCTTGCCGATTTGACGGGCGCCCAAAATAGCCACAGCGGGGCTCAAGCCCAGCTGTTGGCGTATTTCAACCGCAGATTTTCTTTGAAACATCCTTGCATTTTAAACATGCCATATTAAAAATACAAGGGTAAATTTAGTGCGACAGCGTTCTCGTGGCGTTCACATATTGCGCCTGTACTGACCACCCACCTCAAACAGCGCATTGGTGATTTGACCCAGTGAGCAGACGCGCACCGCGTCCATCAACACCTCGAACACGTTGCCGTTGTCGATCACGGCTTGCTGCAAACGCTTGAGCATGGCGGGTGACTCTTGGGCGTGCAGGGCGTGGAAGTCGTTCAGGCGCTTGAGCTGGCTCTGCTTTTCTTCCTCGGTCGAGCGGGCCAACTCCAGGGTTTCCATCACTTCGTCGCCCTTGGGGTTGCGGAAGGTGTTGACGCCGATGATGGGCAGCTCGCCGGTGTGCTTGAGCATCTCGTAGTGCATGGACTCGTCTTGGATCTTGCCGCGCTGGTAGCCGGTTTCCATCGCGCCCAGCACGCCGCCGCGCTCGGCAATTTTTTCAAACTCGGCCAGCACGGCTTCTTCCAGCAACTCGGTCAACTCTTCGATGATGAAGGCGCCTTGGCTCGGGTTCTCGTTCTTGGCCAAGCCCCATTCGCGGTTGATGATCATCTGGATCGCCATGGCGCGACGCACCGAGTCTTCGGTGGGCGTGGTGATGGCTTCGTCAAACGCGTTGGTGTGCAAGCTGTTGCAGTTGTCGTAGATGGCGATCAGCGCTTGCAGCGTGGTGCGGATGTCGTTGAACTGGATTTCTTGCGCGTGCAGGCTGCGCC
>CAJBLW010000488.1 GCA_903953985.1 uncultured Burkholderiales bacterium | reverse complement strand
GCATGGCGACCCGGCCAAGTTGCTGGCATTGCAAGGGCTGGATGCGGTGGGCATAGAGAACGCCATACGGCAGCGTTGGGCGGACTGAGGCCTTGGAGGTGGCCTTTTTTGTGGGGGGCTGTCTTTTGTGCCCCACCCAAGTGTTCAACTGAACATTGAGATATTTTCAAAGACTTTGAAGTTTTTGCTGGTTTAAAAAGGGTAAACCCCCGGCTTTAGGGGGCAATTCACTTTCTACAATAAGTCTGTGTTTGTTTTTCATGGCCCGATGTTTCGGGTTGGTTTTCAAATTTTCACAAGGAGTCCATTCATGGATCGTCGTTCCCTTATCAAGAACACCGGCATGGCCGGTATTTTGGCTGCTGGCATCGCCCCTGCCGTTCACGCTCAGGCCGCTTTGCGCTGGCGTCTGACATCCAGCTTCCCCAAGGCGCTGGACACTTTGTTTGGCGTGAACGACGTGTTCGCTGCCAAGGTCAAGGAAATGACTGGCGGCAAGTTTGAGATCACCACCCACGCCGCTGGTGAATTGGTGCCCGCTTTTGGCACCATCGATGCCACCAAGGACGGCACCGTGGAAATGACCAACACCGCGCCTTACTACAACTTTGGCAAGGACGAAGTGTTTGCCTTGGGTTGCGCCATTCCCTTTGGTCTGAACAGCCGCCAGATGACGGCTTGGATGCTGCATGGCAACGGCATGAAATTGATGCGCGAGCATTACAACAATTACAACATCGTCAACTTCGTGATGGGCAACACAGGCGCTCAAATGGGTGGCTGGTTCCGCAAGCCGATCAAGTCGCTTAAAGACTTTAAGGGCACCAAATTCCGCGTGGGCGGCTTTGCAGGCAAAGTGGTTGAGCGCATCGGTGGCGTGCCCCAAAACATTCCCGGCGGCGAGATTTACCAAGCCCTGGAAAAAGGCACGATTGACGCGGCCGAGTGGGTGGGTCCTTACGACGACCTGAAGCTGGGCTTCTACAAAGTGGCCAAGAACTACGCTTACCCAGGTTGGTGGGAAGGCGGTCCTCAGTTGGACCTGCACGTCAACAAAAAAGCTTATGAGAGTTTGTCCAGCGAGTACAAGGCGATCATTGAGGCGGCATCCGCTTTTGCAGCAACCGACATGCAAGCCCGTTATGACGCACGAAATGCAGCAGCGCTCAAGACATTGGTCGCTGGCGGTGCCAAGTTGTTCCCTTTCCCCAAGGATTTGATGGATGCGGCTTTCAAAGAGTCCATGGCCCTTTACGAAGAAATCGGCACAAAGAACCCAGGTTGGAAAAAAATCTACGGCGATTACTCGGCTTTCCGCAAAGAAGCCAACCAGTGGTTCCGTTTCACCGAAGCACGCTTCGACAGCTACATGCAATCGGCCAAGCTGTAATCCAGCCTGTTACGAAAGTCATATAAAAGGCCCTTCGGGGCCTTTTCTTTTGGGCGAAGCTTGACGACAAGTCAAGTCATGGCCTTCTCATGAGGCAAACTTCAACCCATGCAGCACATCGATCTTTCCTACCTATGGGTCCCGCCGGGACAAGAGGCGACGCGCAATCGCCATAGCCCCTTGCGCAACCCCCTTATGGACTTGTTGCAAGCGGTTCGCCACGCCGGCTCGATTGGCGGTGCGGCCAAACATCTGGACTTGTCCTACCGCCATGTCTGGGGCGAACTCAAGCGCTGGGAACAAACATTGGGCCAGCCTCTCATTGTTTGGGAGAAGGGCCAGGCCGCCCGGTTGACCGGTTTTGCTGACAAGTTGCTTTGGGCCGAGCGCCAGGCGCAAGCACGCTTGGCCCCCCAAATCAGCGCTTTGCAGGCCGAGCTGGAAAAAACGTTTGCGGTGGCCTTTGACCCCGCACACCAGGCCTTGGCCATCTCTGCCAGCCATGACGATGCATTGGTCATGCTGCGCGAAGAAGCTGCGGCTCGGTCCTTGCATCTGGACCTGCGCTTTTGCGGGAGTGTCGACGCCATCCGCGCCCTGAACGAGGGGCGCTGCCATGTGGCGGGTTTTCATGCACCTTGGCAACCCGATGCGGATTCGTTGGTGGCCCGTACTTACAAACCTTTGCTTAAGCCTGGGTTGCATAAGTTGATTGGTTTTGCCACACGTTCGCAAGGTTTGATGGTGGCGCCGGGCAATCCTTTGCGTTTGCAAGGCTTAGCCGATGTGGTCCAGGCTGGCGTGCGATATATCAACCGCAGCCCGGGCACGGGCACGCGTCTGCTGTTGGACCAGTGCCTGCAGGTTTTGGGTCTGCAGGCATCGGACCTGAAGGGTTATGCGAACGAAGAAAACTCGCACAGCGCAGTGGCCGCCTGCATTGCCGCGGGGCAGGCCGACGCAGGCTTGGGCATCGCCAGTGCGGCCCAGGTGCATGGGCTCGATTTCGTGCCTTTGTACCCGGAGCGTTATTGGCTGGTGTGCCTGGCCTCGGCCCTGGACAGCGAACCCGTGCGGCAATTGCGCGCTTTGCTCAGCGAGTCGGCTTGGAAGCAACGTTTGCAAGCGATGGCCGGATACAGTACCACCGCCGATGCGGGTCAGGTGCAGTCCTTGCGCAGCATGTTGCCTTGGTGGCAATTCAGAGCGGCGCGCACTGCTGCAAGGGTTAACCCTTGATTTTGGGTGACTGTGAAATTTGCCTAAGGCACCCGTCAAAAATATCAACCCAAGCATTTGGCGTGAATGCGCTGAGGCCGGTTCACTCAGACTTACAATCGAGCCAGATTTTCTGGAGGACAACATGTCATTTTTCTTGTTGATTTCGCGGGGCATTGACCGTTTGAATCAAAGCGTGGGTCTTTTTACCACTTGGTTGATTTTGGCCACGACTTTGATCAGTGCGGGCAACGCGATTGTGCGAAAGGCTTTTGACTCGAGTTCGAACGCGCTGCTGGAGATCCAGTGGTACCTGTTCGCCGCTGTGTTTTTGTTGGGAGCAGGTTATGGCTTGCTCAAAAACTCGCATGTGCGCATTGATTTCATCTCGTCCATGCTGACCCCGCGTGCGCGTAATTGGATTGACGTGGGCGGCATCTTGCTGGCCTTGTTTCCTTTTTGCTTCATTTGCATTTACCTGTCTTGGCCGCTGTTCATGCAGGCGTACACCACGGGTGAAATGTCCTCCAACGCGGGTGGTCTGATTCGCTGGCCCGTGTATGCGCTGGTGCCTGCCGGGTTTGCCTTGCTCATGCTGCAAGGCGTGTCGGAATTGATCAAACGATTGGACTTTTTGTTGGGGCAGGGCGAAGACGTTTTGTCGTCTGAAGAGACTATGTCCGATGAGCAAAAGGAACTGCTCGCACTGGAAAAACTGGCGCAAGAACAAGTTCAGGGAGCACGTTGATGGAAGCGACTTTTCTGGCGCAAAACTTTGTGCCCATCATGTTTGGCGGCCTGTTTGTGCTGCTGCTCACGGGTTTCCCGGTGGCTTTTGCCCTTGCCGCTTGTGGTCTGGGCTTTGGCTCCATCGGCATGGAAGCGGGACTGTTTCCGCCCTCCTTGTTCCAGGCCTTGCCTTTGCGCATCTTTGGCATCATGCAAAACGACACTTTGTTGGCCATTCCGTTTTTCACCTTCATGGGCATCATCTTGCAGAAATCCGGCATGGCCGAGGACCTGCTGGAAACTGTGGGCCAGGTCTTTGGCCCGGTGCGTGGCGGTGTTGCTATTGCGGTGATTTTGGTGGGGGCCTTGTTGGCTGCGACCACGGGGGTGGTGGCGGCTGCCGTCATTTCCATGGGCCTGATCTCTTTGCCCATCATGTTGCGCTACGGTTACAGCCGGGTGATCGCCACAGGGGCCATCACCGCGTCCGGTACCTTGGCGCAGGCCATTCCGCCGTCTTTGGTGTTGATCGTGCTGGCCGATCAGTTGGGCCGTTCGGTGGGCGACATGTATGCCGGCGCTTTGGTGCCCGGTTTGTTGCTGGTGTGCCTGTATGTGCTGTTCATTGTGGCCGTGGCGATTTTCAAGCCCGCCATGGTGCCTGCATTGCCACCAGAAGCCCGCATTTACCGTGAAGCCAATGGCAAATCGGGCCATGTGTCCTTGATGTTCTTGCTGATTTTGTGTGCGGTGGTGGGCTTTGCCTGGGCCTCGGCGCACAACAGCATCATGACGGCTTGGCTGGAACGTGGCCAAGATGCGCCCGGTGACGAAGTGGTCATCATGTCCATGACCGTGGCTTCCTTGGTTGCATTGGGTTTGGCCATTGTCAACCGCGTCACCGGCATGGGCTTGTTGTCCAAATTGGCCGAGCAGGTGACCTTTGTTCTGATGCCTCCGCTGATTTTGATCTTCCTGGTGTTAGGAACCATCTTTCTGGGTGTGGCCACGCCTACTGAAGGCGGTGCCATGGGGGCTTTGGGCGCCTTGATTTTGGCCATTGGCAAGCGCCGTTTGAGCATGCCTTTGATGAACCAGGCGCTGGAAAACACGGCCAAGCTGGCCTCGTTTGTGCTGTTCATCCTGATCGGCTCTACCGTGTTCAGTTTCACCTTCAATGCAGCCGATGGTCACATTTGGGTGGAGCATTTGTTTGTTGACATGCCCGGTGGTGCGATCGGCTTCTTGATCGTGGTGAACATCCTGATCTTTATCTTGGGATGCTTTATTGACTTTTTCGAGATTGCTTTCATCGTGATCCCGATCCTGGCCCCTGTGGCTGAAAAGATCTTGCCCGGGATGGTGCCAGGCATGACGGCCGACCAGGCCATGATCTGGTTCGGGGTGATCGTGGCGATGAACCTGCAGACCTCGTTCCTGACGCCGCCCTTTGGTTTTGCCCTGTTCTATTTGCGCAGCGTCGCGCCCAAGAACGATTACAAAGACCGTGTCACCGGTGAAAACATCCGCGCAGTGACGACCTCTGAAATCTACAAAGGCTCGATCGCTTTCATCATCCTTCAGTTGATCATGGTGGCGGCCATCATCATGGTGCCGTCTATAGTCACAGGTGGCCTGCAAGAAGGTGTCAAAGTGGACGCCGATGCAGCCCTCGAACAGATGCTGGAAAGCGAAAGCAAGTCTCAGGACGAGCAGGCTGATGATCTCAAGCCCGAAGGCGACGAGGCGCAAGAGGACGATCCCGCCAAAGCCTTGGAAGCCGACATGAAGGCTGACAAGAAGTAAGCTGAGAGTTCTTTCTTTCATCTACAAAAAAAGCCCGGTTCGCCGGGCTTTTTTGTAGGCGACTTAACCGTCCTGTCATTTGGATACGAGGGCTCGTGTTCAGCCTATGCAAACTTGTTCATAGTGGTCACCCCTCATGCCTTGGAGGGTGCTTGTCCCGTAGCATCCAAAGCGCTGTATGAACACCTTCTCCGACAGCGTCCTGACGGCGCTGAACCTCGTCACTTCTTTCGATCCCGCCCTGTGGGTGGTCGTCACGCGCTCCTTGGCCGTCAGTGCCACGGCCTGCCTGCTGGCCTATGGCGTGGGCGTGGCGCTGGGCGCTTGGTTGGCGGTGTCGCGTTTTCGTGGTCGAGGCGCAGTGCTGGTAGGCCTGAACACTCTGCTGGCGCTGCCCTCGGTGGTGGTGGGTTTGGTGGTGTATTTGCTGCTGTCACGCACCGGGCCTTTGGGCTTTTTGGGCTGGATGTTCAGCTTTCAGGCGATGGTTCTGGCCCAGTTCATTTTGGTGGTGCCGGTGGTGACGGCGCTGACACGCCAGGTGGTCGAAGATGTAGAGCGCCAGCACGGTGAGCAATGGGCCTCGCTGGGCGCAGGGCCTTGGGTGCGCAGCTTGCTGCTGGCCTGGGACGAACGCCTTGCCTTGTTGACGATTGCTGTGACGGCCTTTGGCCGCGCCATATCGGAAGTCGGTGCGGTCATGATCGTGGGCGGCAACATCGACGGCTTTACCCGGGTGATGACCACCGCCATTGCGCTGGAAACCAGCAAGGGCGATTTGCCGCTGGCGCTGGGGCTGGGCATGGTGCTCTTGGCGGTGGTG
>CAJBLW010000487.1 GCA_903953985.1 uncultured Burkholderiales bacterium | reverse complement strand
CGGTATTGCCTTTGCCTTTGGCAAGGCGAGTGTTTTCAAGTACATCGCCGATGACTATCCCCACAACATTGGTGCCATCAGCGGCATCGTGGGCCTGGCCGGTGGTTTGGGTGGCTTCGTCCTTCCTATTTTGTTTGGTGCATTGGTGGATTTGACGGGCATTCGCAGTAGCGCCTTCATGTTGATGTATGGCGTGGTCTGGGTGTCACTCATCTGGATGTACTGGACGGAAGTTCGCAAAACCAGTGTCATGGGGCGTGCCTATCCAGAGTCTGCGCTTCAGGCTTGAGTCTTCATTTTTCAAGGATTGACATGAAAACAAAACAAAACATCAATGCCCCTCAGGGCGCAGACATCGGTGATTGGCGACCCGAAGACGAGACCTTTTGGGAGAGCACCGGCAAGCGTATCGCTTACCGCAATCTCTGGATTTCAGTACCCGCCCTCTTGTGCGGATTCGCCATCTGGGGCATGTGGGGCATCATCACGGTGCAGATGCTCAACCTGGGTTTCCCCTTTACGCAGGCTGAGCTCTTCAGCCTCACGGCGATTGCAGGTTTGGCGGGTGCCACCATGCGCATACCAGCGTCGTTCGTGATCCGTCTGTCTGGTGGCCGCAATACTATTTTCTTGACGACCGCCATGTTGTTGGCGCCTGCGTTGGGAACGGGAATGGCCTTGCAGCACCCTGAGTGGCCGTTGTGGGTCTTCCAACTCATGGCACTTTGGTCTGGCGTCGGTGGTGGCAACTTTGCCAGCTCCATGTCCAACATCGGTACCTTCTTCCCTAAGCGTTTGCAAGGCACAGCACTGGGATTGAACGCCGGCTTGGGCAACTTTGGCGTGACCACCATGCAGATCGTTATTCCGCTGGTCATGACGGTGAGCTTGTTCGGCAGCTTGGGTGGTGAGCCCATGACCTTGGTGAAAGACAGTGGTTGGATCTTGGGCAAGATTGTGGCTGGCACGCCGACTTGGGTGCAAAACGCAGGGTTTGCTTGGGTCTTGACATTGGTTCCGTTGTCGGTGGCTTGCTATTTCGGCATGAACAACCTGACCACGGTGTCGCCCAACATCGGCGGCACCATTCCTGCCTTCTTCAAAATCATCTGGCTTTACACCTTGTCGTTTGTGCCCGCCGGTGTCGGTCTGTATTTGTACCTGCCTGCCCCCAGTGGTTTGGGCATCCTCAACATGTGGCTGGCGATGCCGCTCATCATCGCGAGCACGTTGATGGTGATGAAGCTCACGGCCTTTGGCACGATGAAGGACAACATCGCTGCACAGTTTGCTATTTTTAGGAACAAACACACGTGGTCTATGACGGTGCTCTACATCGTGACCTTTGGCAGCTTCATCGGGTTCTCGATGGCATTGCCTCTTTCGATCACTGTGATTTTCGGCATCAGCCATGTGCCTGATGCCAGTGGCGTGCTGCAGCACACCCTGAAAAACCCCAATGCGCCCTCCGCGCTGACGTATGCCTGGATTGGCCCGTTTGTCGGCGCCTTGGTCAGACCTGTTGGTGGTTGGTTATCAGACAAAACCGGTGGTTCCATCGTCACGCAGATCATCTCGGCCGTGATGGTGGTGGCCTCTGCCAGCGTCGGCTATGTGATGTGGTTGGCCTACCAGTCGGCATCGCCTGAGCAGTACTTTCTGACCTTTATGTTGTTGTTCGTGTTGCTGTTCACGGCCAGTGGCATTGGTAACGGCTCGACGTTTCGCACCATCGCTGTGATCTTTGACCGCCAACAAGCCGGACCTGTGCTGGGCTGGACATCGGCCATCGCCGCCTATGGTGCCTTCATTGCGCCGGTGGTGATTGGTCAGCAGATCAAAGCGGGCACGCCTGAAATCGCGATGTATGGCTTCGCTATTTTTTATGCGCTGTGCCTGGTCCTGAATTGGTGGTTCTACCTGCGTGCAGGTGCCGAAATTCGTAACCCTTGAAGCTGTTTGAAAAGGGGTCGCTCATGACCCCGATGAATTGGAGACACCTATGAGTCATTTTCTAGATCGATTGAATTATTTTTCAAACCCCAAGGAGGCTTTTTCGGGTGGCCACGGCGTGACCACGGGCGAAGACCGTACATGGGAGGACGCCTACCGTGACCGTTGGGCGCACGACAAAATCGTGCGCAGCACCCATGGGGTGAACTGCACCGGTTCGTGTTCGTGGAAGATTTATGTCAAGGGCGGCATCGTCACTTGGGAAACCCAACAGACCGATTACCCACGCACACGCCCAGACCTACCCAATCACGAGCCTCGCGGTTGTGCCCGAGGCGCATCGTATTCTTGGTATTTGTACAGCGCTAACCGCGTCAAGTACCCCATGATCCGCGCCCGCTTGCTCAAGCATTGGCGTGCCGCTTTGGCCGTGGCTAAGAGCCCAGTTGATGCGTGGACCAGCATTGTTGAAAACCCCAGCGCTCGCCTTGAATGGCAAGAGCAGCGTGGCTTGGGCGGCTTTGTGCGGAGCACGTGGGAAGAGGTGAACCAGATCATTGCCAGCGCCAACGTCTACACCATCAAACAATATGGCGCGGACCGCATCATCGGTTTTTCACCCATCCCAGCCATGTCCATGATCAGCTATGCCGCAGGTAGCCGTTACCTGTCTTTGATCGGTGGCGTCAGCATGAGCTTTTACGATTGGTATTGCGATTTGCCACCCTCCAGCCCCCAAGTTTGGGGCGAGCAAACCGACGTGCCTGAATCGGCAGATTGGTACAACTCCACCTTCATCATTGCGTGGGGCTCCAACGTGCCGCAAACGCGCACGCCCGATGCTCACTTCTTCACCGAGGTGCGCTACAAAGGTGCCAAGACTGTCGCTATCACTCCCGACTATGCCGAGATCAGCAAATTGGCCGATCTGTGGATGCATCCCAAGCAAGGCACCGACGCTGCCATCGCCATGGCGATGGGCCACGTGATTCTCAAAGAGTTCTACTTTGACAAGCGCAGTGCTTATTTTGACAACTACGTGCGTCGCTACACCGACATGCCCAACCTGGTGCAACTCGAAGAGCGCACGCTGCCAGATGGTCGCAAGGTCACGGTGCCAGGCCGCTATTTGCGGGCCAGTGATTTCAACGGCAAACTCGGACAAGACAACAACCCCGAGTGGACAACGGTCGCACTCGATCAGGCCGACCGTGTGGTTTTGCCGAACGGCTCCATCGGT
>CAJBLW010000486.1 GCA_903953985.1 uncultured Burkholderiales bacterium | reverse complement strand
TCCAGCGCATGGGGGCCTTCAAGTTCCGGGGTGGCTTCAATGCCCTCTCGCGGCCGACACCTGCCGAGCGCCGGGCCGGGGTGGTGGCTTACTCGTCGGGCAACCACGCCCAGGCCGTAGCCTTATCGGCGCAGATTCTGGGCATTCCGGCCACCATCGTCATGCCGCACGACGCCTCACCCGCCAAACTGGCGGCCACGCGGGGTTATGGTGCGCTGGTGGTGGGCTACGACCGTTACAAGGACGATGCGCTGGCCATTGCCCAAGGCCTGGCCGCTGAGCACGGCATGCGCTTCATTCCACCGTTTGACCACTCGGACGTGTTGAGCGGCCAGGGTACAGCCGCGCTGGAGTTGTTTCAGGAAGTGGGCGAGCTCGACGCCTTGTTCGTTTGTCTGGGCGGTGGCGGCCTGCTCAGTGGCAGCGCCTTGTCGGCCAAAGCCCTGTCGCCCCACTGCAAAATTTTCGGCGTGGAGCCCGAAGCGGGCAACGATGTGCAGCAATCCCTGCAACAGGGCCAACGCGTGCGAATTGCCACGCCTATGACCATTGCCGACGGTGCGCAAACGCCCATGGTGGGCGAAATCACCTTCGAGATCATCCGTCGCCTGGTGGACGCGGTGCACACCGTCACCGATGCGCAACTGATACAGGCCATGCGTTTTTATGCCGAACGCATGAAGATGGTGGTCGAGCCCACGGGCTGCTTGTCGCTGGCGGCGGCCATTCAGGCATCACCGCAGCTCCAAGGCCAGCGCGTGGGCATCATTGTGAGCGGCGGCAACGTGGACCTGGGCCGCTTCGCTCAGCTGCTGAGCCAAGGCTAAGGGCCTCACTCAGCCGCGATGGGGCTGCCAAGCAAGTTCTGAGGGCATCCCACCAGGCAGTCGGCAAAGGCATTTCGCAAATGCCCTGGCGCGACCACCCTTTGGGACATCAGCTCGCGTGCACGGTCATCTGTTGGTCCAGCAACAACTGCGCAGCCCCACCATGGCTGGCGCTGTACACCGCATAGCTGTGACCCTGGCTGCTCACCACATCGCCCGTGTTCATCCACTCTGAGGCATTCAGCAACGCGGTGTCATCGGCATTGCCCTTCACGGTCAGGCTGCCCGACGCACCGCCCTGCAACACATCTTGCAGACTGATCTTGAGGCGATTGGCCCCGGTGCCCGACAAGTCTGCGGAGCTGACGGCACCATGCTGCGCCACAAAGCGCGACAAATCGACGTTCATCTCGGCACCCAGCAAAGTCAGCACAGAGCGGTCCGCGGAATCCGAAGCTGCGGGCAAGCTCGTCACCGGGCTCAGGCTGTAGCTCAGGCTGCTGTAGGCAAAGGCGGCATCGGCTACCAACATCGACGACCCGTCCGCAGAACTCGCCGTGGTCTGGCCCGCTTCGGTCACGCCCGCCACCGGTGTGCGCACCACACCATCGCTGGTGAGGTTGATCGAGGTGATGCCCCAATCGGCCAAGCTGCGCACTTCGCCTGCGTCGCTCACGCCGTTTTGGTTCACGTCTTGCCACACCTTGAACTCGGCAAACTTCGCGTCTTGCGCGCCGAACATGCCGTCGTGGTTGCTG
>CAJBLW010000485.1 GCA_903953985.1 uncultured Burkholderiales bacterium | reverse complement strand
TCCAGCGCCAAAGCGCCGTTTTGTTTGCTGAGCTTTTCACCATTGGCGCCCAGCACCAATGGCGTGTGCAGGTACTGGGGGGTGGGCAGCCCCAAGGCGCGCTGCAGAACGATTTGCCGCGCCGTGTTGTCGGCCAGGTCCTGGCCGCGTACCACATGCGTGATGCCTTGCGCGGCGTCGTCCACCACCACTGCCAATTGGTAGGCCCACAGGCTGTCGGCGCGGCGCAGCACAAAGTCGCCGACTTCTTCGGCCACGTTTTGCTGCTGTACGCCCAAGCGGCGGTCGCGCCAGTGCGTGATGGCGGGCAGGCCGAGCGCCGCTTGCACGGCCTGCACATTCAAACGCCAGGCCCGGGCCGGTTTGCCATTCAGGCCATGGCGGCAGGTGCCGGGGTACACGGCGGCGGTGTGCCTGGCCACGGCTTGGGCCGATTCAATCTCTTTGCGCGAGCAGCCGCAGGGGTAGGCCCAGCCTTTTTCAACCAAGCGTTGCAAGGCGGCTGCATAGGCATCGCCTCTTCGGCTTTGCCACACCACGTTGCCATCGGGCACCAAGCCAAAGGCCGCCAGTTGTTGCAAGATGGCCTGGTTCGCCCCGGGCACGCAGCGGGGTGTATCGATGTCTTCGATGCGGACCTGCCACTGGCCGCCGTGGGTGCGGGCGTCCAGCCAACTGGCCAGCGCAGCCACCAGCGAGCCGGCATGCAAAAGGCCGGTTGGCGAGGGCGCGAACCGGCCTGCGTAGGGGCTTCCCATGGGAGGTTAACGTTTCTTGAGCACCGCCAAAGCCAGATCCAAGCCCGAGACGAAGGCGTCTTCGACCCGATGCCCCAGGCACCAGTCACCGCACAGGCCGATGCCTTGCGCTTTGGACCACAAGAAGCTTTGGCCCAAAGGCTGAGCAGTTTTGGCATACAGCCAGCGGTGCACCTCGGCCAGGTCAGGGGTGACGCGAATTCCGGTGATCTCGGCAAAGGCCTTGATGAGTTTGCCTTTGATGCGATCGGGGCTGTCGTTCACGTGCTCGGCCGACCAGGGCGCGCTGGCCTGCACGGTCCAGCGTTCGATGCGCTCGCGCCCGGGCTTGGACGATTCGCGCGCCATCCAGGCGATGCGGTGGTGCGTGCTGCGGGCCGCGTTCCATTGCGGGCCGATGGTGATCACACCCGGTTGCACGGCTTGCGGATAAGCCAGCATCAACGTCCAGCAGGGGTCTACACGCACATCTTTCAGGGGCTCGGCGAGGGCGCTTTGGCCCGAAGCCTGAAGCAAAGCCTGCGCCTGTGCGGGTGGGATGGCCAAGATCACTTGGTCAAAACCAGCGTAGATGTGCTGACCCCCATCTTCGCTTTCGGTGTGCAGTTGCCATCCGTTTTTCTTCAGGGGGTCGGGCGAGATGTGCGTGACGCGGGTTTGCAACTGCACATTGCCGTCTTCGACCAACGGCGCAGCCCAGGCTTTGACCAAGCCGTTCATGCCCGGGGCGGCTACCCAGTGGCGCTCGCCCCCGGGCAGGCCGGCTTCGATCACGCGGCCATTGGGGTCGAGCACGCGCACGGCGTTGGCGCTCCAGGGTTTGCACACGCCTGGGGCGGTGGCAATCGCCAGCTCAAAGCGTGGGTCGCGCACGGTGAAGTATTGGGCCCCGTGGTCAAAGCCACCAAAGGCGCTGGCGCGGGTGGACATGCGGCCCCCTAAGCCTCGGCTTTTTTCGAACAAAGTGACGTTGTGGCCGGCTTGGCGCAAAGTGCGGGCGCAGGTGACGCCGGCCATGCCGACACCGATGATGGCGATGTGTGGTGTGTTCATGGGGGCACTTTAGCTGAGAAAAGGGCCTTGAAACCACCCGGGTGGGTTATTCCCGATGTCGGTGGGGCTGGTCGTTTTCACACACTGTGCACGGGCCGCAGCAGCGCTTGGCGGGTGGCGGGCCGTTCCAGTTGGCTCAACCACCAGCGCAAGGCCTGACCGGCGGGCGTTTGAGGCGTGTCGCGCCAGGCAAGGTGGCAAGTGTTGCTGCGCGGGTTGTGAACCCGCTTGGCCACCAGCAGGCCTTTGTCGATGTAAGGCCTGGCCAGCGATTCGGGCAAAAAACCGCCACCCAAGCCGCGCAATTGGGCTTCGAGTTTGCTGGGCATGTCGGGCACGGTGAACACGTCTTGTCCCCCTTGCAGCCCGATGGTCAGGCCCACGCCCCGGTTGACCGAATCGGCCACGGCCACGGCGCGGTGCTGTTGCAAGTTGGCGTCTGTCAGCGGCTCGGCAGCTTGGGCCAGCGGGTGATGCGGGGCCACGGCATAGACAAAAGCGATCTCGCCCAGCACCGCATGCCGAAGGTCATTTTTCAGGCCTGGCTCCAGCACCACGCCCAGCGCCAGATCGGCTTGGCCCGAGCTGAGCGCGGCCAGCGTGCCCGACAGGGTTTCGTGGCGCAGCCGCAGCCGGGTGGGTGCACCCAGCGCCAAAAAACTGGCGCACAAGTCCATGACCACGCTGCGTGAAACGATGGAGTCCACTGCCACGGTGAACACCGCCTCCCAGCCGGTGGCTACGCGCCGCACGCGGTTGGCCACGGCATCCATGTCGTCGAGCAAGCGGGTGGCTTCGCGCAACAACTCGCGGCCAGCGGCAGTGGGCACCGCTTGGCGGGCACTGCGGTCAAACAGCAGCACATCGAGCGCGTCTTCGAGTTGGCGCACCCGGTAGGTCAGGGCGCTGGGCACCAGGTTCAGGGCGCGGGCGGCGGCTGCAAAACTGCCTTTTTGCTCAATGGTCTGCAGCATCAGTAGGGCTTCGGGCGTCAGCCAGTCGCGAGGTGTTTGCATGGTGGTTGCTTGATCATTCAATTGGTTTGAATGATGCCAGCAAATGATGGCAACTTCAAAGCACGCCTGTCGGGCTAAAGTTCAAACCTTATCCAGTCACGACCTCCCAAGACTCTAAAAGGACACTTCCATGCTGAACATCCGCAAATCTGCCGAACGCGGCTATGCCGACCACGGCTGGCTCAAGTCGTTTCACAGCTTTTC
>CAJBLW010000484.1 GCA_903953985.1 uncultured Burkholderiales bacterium | reverse complement strand
GCTTTGGAATCGGTGACGATGCCTGCGATTTGTTTGCGCATTTGCGCAGCGGGCGCAAACAGCGGGATGGTGTTGTCGTAGCTCTTGCTCATTTTGCGGCCGTCCAGCCCCGGCAGCAGGGCCACCGATTCCTCGATCACGGCCTCAGGCAGCACGAAGTTTTCGCCATACAAATGGTTGAAGCTTGACGCCATGTCGCGCGCCATCTCGATGTGCTGTATCTGGTCGCGGCCCACGGGCACTTTGTGCGCCTTGAACATCAAAATATCCGCCCCCATCAGCACCGGGTACATGAACAAGCCCGCTGTCACGTCGCTGTCCGGGTCGTGGCCGGCGGCGTTGTTTTTATCGACCGATGCTTTGTAAGCGTGTGCGCGGTTGAGCACGCCTTTGCCTGTGACGCAGGTCAGCAGCCAAGTGAGTTCGGGGATTTCAGGAATGTCCGACTGGCGGTAAAAGGTGACTTTGTCCGGGTCGAGGCCCGAGGCGATCCAGCTGGCGGCGATCTCCAGGGTGGAGCGCTGGATGCGGCCGGGCTCGTCGCACTTGATGAGGGCATGGTAGTCGGCCAGGAAGTAAAAACCATCGGTGCTCAGGTCGCGGCTGGCTTGCACAGTGGGGCGAATCGCACCCACGTAGTTGCCCAGGTGGGGGGTGCCGGTGGTGGTGATGCCGGTAAGGACGCGGGTGCGGGAGGGGGAAGTCATAGGGTCAAGAACATAAGCCAAAAAAAGTAAATCAGCGCAACCGAAGTCAGCGCAACAAAGTGGCCAGCGGGCTGAGGATGAGTTTCAGAAAGTCAAAGGTCAGGCCCATCAGGGGCTGCATCCACCAAGCACTGATCAAGCCGGTGAGGACCAGCGCCATCACGATAAAAAAGCCCCAGGGCTCAACGCGTGACACCAGCACCGCCTGGCGCCAGGGCAGCACGCCCACCAGGATGCGCCCCCCGTCCAGCGGTGGCAGCGGAAACAGGTTGAAGGCAAACATGACCACATTGGTGAGCATGCCGGCTTTGCACATCTCGATGAAAAACCGTTCGTTGATGCCGTTGCCTGTCAGCACATAAAACAACACGCCCCAGATCAATGCCTGTACCAAGTTGGCAGCTGGCCCGGCCAGCGCCACCCAGACCATGTCGCGTTTGGGGTGGCGCAACCGGTCAAAGCGCACCGGCACCGGCTTGGCGTAGCCGAACAAAAACGCGCCACTGGTGCTGAAGTACAACAGCAGGGGCAACAAGATGGTGCCCACCGGGTCAATGTGCGGAAAAGGGTTCAGCGTGACTCGTCCCAACATCGAGGCCGTGTTGTCGCCCAGGCGCAGCGCAGCGTAGCCGTGCGCAGCCTCGTGTAAGGTGATCGCGAAGATCACCGGCAGGGCGTAAATCAAAACGGTTTGGATCAGGTCAGACATATTCACCCCTGATTGTCTCAGACCCGTCTTGGCAGCTGCGTGGACAGGGCTTGGCGCATCTCAAGGGTTAATCCAGGGGCGGTGGGCTGCAGTTCCGGCCCGATGAAGTTGACATGTCAGCGGCGTTCTTGGTTTTGTCATCCCGTGGCGAAGACCCTGCCTCTGTCATCCCGGGCGAAGACCCGGGATCCATTGTGAAGTGAAGCCCTTTGCAAACACCAGCCGCGCGCAGTGGATCCCGGATCAAGTCCGGGACGACAGTCAAAAAGGTCCGGGACGACTGACAAAACAAATCGGGGATCACAAAAGTTGCAGATTTAGCCCGACATTTTCAAGCTTCACTGGGTCGGATCCACAGGGCTTGCCGCCAGCGCCAGGCCCCAAGGCCCAAGGCCCAAGGCCAGGCCCAGGCCCCAAGGCCCGGCCGGGATTGTTTATCCCTGCGCGGGCAAAAAGCGCTCCACCAGCAAGGACCAATAGGCCGAACCTACGGCCACATTCTGGTCGTTGAAGTCATAGCCGGGGTTGTGCACCATACAGGCCCCGTGGCCATCGCCCGTGCCATCGCCATTGCCAATGAGCAAGTAGCAGCCGGGCACCTCTTCGAGCATGAAGGCAAAGTCTTCACTGCCCGTCAGGGCGCGGCCTTGGCGTACTACTTTGTCAGCGCCCACGAGTTCTTCGGCCACATCGCGGGCGAAGTCGGTCTCGGCCAGGTGGTTGACCAAAACCGGGTAGCCACGCTGATAGTCGATGTCGGCTGAGATCCCATAGCTCTGGGCTTGGGCATGCACCAGCTCGGTGATCCGTTTCTCCAGCAAGATGCGCACGTCGCGGTCCAGCGAGCGCACACTCAGTTTGAGCGTTGCGGTTTGCGGGATCACGTTGTTGGCCACGCCTGCATTGAACGCGCCGACCGTGATGATGGCCATTTGCTGGGGATCGATGTTGCGGGCCACAATGCTTTGCAAGCCCATGACAATGGCTGAGCCCGCCACCACCGGGTCAGCGGCCACATGCGGCATGGCGCCGTGCCCACCTTTGCCGTGCAAGGTGATGGTCACGTTGTCAGACGACGCCATGACCGAGCCATCGCGCAAGACCAGGTGGCCTTGCGGGTGGGTGGGCATGTTGTGCATGGCAAAGATGGCATCGCATGGAAACTGCTTGAACAGGCCATCTTCCATCATCTTTTTGGCCCCGCCCAAGCCTTCTTCAGCGGGCTGAAAAATCAGATTCACAGTGCCTGAGAACACACCTTTTTGAGCAATGTGCTTGGCTGCCGCCAACAGCATGGCGGTGTGCCCGTCGTGGCCGCAGGCGTGCATGATGCCCACGTTGCAACTGGCATAGGACAGGCCGGTGGCCTCGTCAATCGGCAGGGCGTCCATGTCGGCGCGAATACCAATGGCGCGGTTGCCCGAGCCCTTTTTGATTTGACCGACCAGACCGGTGCCGCCCAGACCGCGTGTCACTTGGTAGCCCCAGGCGCTCAATTGCTCGGCCACCAGGTCGCTGGTGCGGTACTCCTTGTAGCCCATCTCGGGGTGCTTGTGAATGTCGCGGCGCACCGCAATGAATTCATCTGCTAGGGCATCAAGGGCGTGCAGTTTGTCGTGCAGAAAAGCGTCGCTGGGGGCGTTCATGGCAGGACCTCATTTGGAAAGTGGCTTATTGAGCCTGCAGATTAATCGATTTGGCAATGGCGCGGTAGCGCTCGATGTCGCCAAGGTAAATGCGGGCCAGCTCGGCGGGCGTGCGCGAAGGCAGGACAACGTTGCCGCTGGCTTCCAGGGCTTTGCGTGTTTCAGGCACT
>CAJBLW010000483.1 GCA_903953985.1 uncultured Burkholderiales bacterium | reverse complement strand
GGTCCAGCGTTGAACGATCTGCTTGGCGGGCACATTCCCGTCGCCATGCTCGGGCTCCCCTCTCTATTGCCACACGCCCGCAACGGCAAATTAAAAATTCTGGGTGTGGCTTCCGCCACCCGGTCGCAACTGGCCAGTGAGATTCCGACCATCGCCGAGAGTGGCGTTGATGGCTTTGAAGCGGGATTTTGGTACCACGTGGTGGTTCCAAGGGGAACACCAATTGATGTGATTCAACGCCTCCGTACAGCCATCGACCGCGTCATTAACAGCTCGGAAATGAAAGCGTACTTGGCTGGAATCGGTTTCGAAGCTTTGACATTGTCGCCAACCGAATCCGCCGGTGCCTTGCGGTTGGAGACTGAAAAATGGTCGCGAATCATTCGTGAAAACAACATTCGAGGCTCATGAGCCACTTACTTTTCTTCGGAACATAAAAAAATGCTTTCACAGTCTCTAAGTGGACTCAAGGTCATAGATTTCACGCAGATTGCGGCAGGTCCTACTTGCACCATGATGCTCGCCGACTTGGGCGCTGACGTGATCAAGATCGAGTCCCCCAGTGGCGAACTTGGCCGTGCCTTTGTTCCATGGATTAATGACGAGAGCGTCACTTTCATGGCGATGAACCGAAACAAGCGCAGCATCGCACTTGACCTTAAAAACCAGGCGCACCTGCAGATATGTCGGGAGCTCCTGCAGGAGGCAGATGTGGTTGTGGAGAGTTTTCGGCCTGGCGTAATGCAGCGACTTGGCCTGGGACATGAAAAGCTTCAACAACATAATCAGCGCCTGATTTATTGCTCTGTATCAGCCTATGGCCAGAGCGGCCCTTGGAAAGACAAGCCCGGTGTTGATGGCGTCATCCAGGCAGTCGCCGGGCTGATGAGTGTGACCGGATCAGCCGATGCACCGCCTTGCAAGATGCAGGTGCCTGTGGTGGACATTGTGACAGGCTATTTGGCTGCGGTGAGCGTATTGGCCGCCCTGACGCAACGCGAAAAAACCGGAACGGGCCAGCACCTTGACATCAGCATGTTTGGCAGTGCCGTCGCCCTTCAACAGTCGTCGCTGGCAGCCTATCTGGCCGACCAGATCATCCCAGAGCGCATAGGCAGTGCAGCCCCTTATGCAGCTCCCAATGAAGCGTTGCGTTGTGCTGACGGCTGGATCATGGTGGCCGCCTACCAACCTGCAAGGTGGAAAGCCTTATGTGAAATCGTGGGCGCGCCAGAGTTACTGACAGATCCACGCTTTATGGAACTCGCTGGGCGCATTCAGCACCGTGCGGAATTGGTGATGGCACTGGAATCACGAATGCGTCTTAAGTCCAAGGATGCTTGGATCAGCGCACTTGAGGCTGCAGACATCATTTGCGGCCCCATCAATGACTATGCCGAGGTGGTGCGAACTCCTCCCTATATTGCTGCAAAGCTGAGCGAACAAATGGAGCATTCGTCCGCAGGTCTCATCACGATGCCTCGCTTTCCACTCAAAGCAATTGGTGAGTTGCCGGCAGCTCGTCGCCCACCACCCCGATTGGGTGAACACACACGCGAGGTTCTTTTGGCGATGGGGCACAGCAACGCACGAATTGATTCCTTGCTCTCACCCAAGCAAACCGATCAACAACAGGCATCCTGAACATGACAATCTCTATTGAAGTCTGCGACCACATCGCAACCGTCACCTTGAATCGACCTGAAGCCATGAATGCTCTGGACCCGGAGTCCGTTGAGCAATTGCATGCCATCTGGCAGAAAGTTTCATCTGACAGCGATATACGGGTCGTGATTCTCACAGGTGCTGGAGACCGCTCATTTTGTACCGGTGCAGACCTGAAAAAAACTCAGCCACCCAGTGAAACATTTGCCGAGTTGCACTTCGGGTCAGTTCGCCCGACCCCGAGCCTGGCTACATTGCAAACAGGCAAGCCCGTAATCGGGGCAATCAATGGTTTTGCCTTGGGTGGCGGCCTCGAACTCGCTTTGCAGTGCGACATCAGAATTGCCTCAGATGGTGCGAAGTTCGGGCTGCCTGAGGTGTGCATTGGTAGCATTCCAGGTGCTGGCGGGACCCAACGCATCGTTCGCGCAATTGGCCAATCCGATGCCATGCTGATGCTACTGACCGGCGCAAGGATCGATGCCCAAGAAGCTTTGCGAATTGGCTTGGTCAGTCGTGTGGTCACGCCCTCTGCGCTCATGGAGACGGCCATGTCCATCGCCCGGCAGATCGCAGCCAATGCCCCCCTGGCGGTGGCTGCCGTCAAGAGACTGGCGACTGTGGGCCGTGAGATCCCCTTGACAGCAGGACTCGAATTGGAGCAGCAGTCGTTCGGAATTCTTCGCAACAGCGAGGATCGTCTTGAAGGACGTAGCGCCTTCGCTGAAAAGAGAAAACCTGTCTTCAAAGGCAAGTAACTCGCCTGATCACCATGACCATCACCACCAAAAACTCAGGAATGAGGGATGACATGTCTGCCGTAGGCTTACCGACAACCCACACACTTTCACTGCTCGACGTCTGCAATGTAGTGGTGACTTTCGGTGGTGTGGTCGCCCTCGACCGCGTGAGTTTCAAGATTCCTGAGGGCAAGGTGGTCGCACTCATTGGCCCCAATGGCGCGGGCAAAACGACCCTCTTCAATTGTGTGAGCCGTTTGTACACACCCGACTCGGGGGATATCGTGTACCGAGGTCAATCCCTTCTTACCACTGCGGCGCAGCACATCGCCCAGCGAGGTATTGGACGCACATTCCAAAACCTTGCGCTCTTTCAGAATTTGACAGTGATAGACAACATCAGGATCGGGGCACACACACGCACCCGGGGAAACCTGATCGCCGATGCCCTGCGCCTGCCCGTGTCTCGTCGTGCCAACGCTGCCTCCAACGCGGCAGCAGATCGCTTGATCGAGTACCTCCATCTGCAGGATTTCGCCGCAAGCAAAGTGAAAGATCTGCCATTTGGCACCCAAAAGCGAGTTGAATTGGCCCGCGCATTGGCCACTGAGCCGACCCTGTTGCTTCTGGATGAGCCTGCCTGTGGACTTAACCATGAAGAAGTGAACGAACTGAGCCACACGATTCAGAAAATTCGCAAGGACTTCAATCTGACGGTGCTGCTGGTTGAGCACCACATGGGATTGGTGATGTCCATTTCAGATCACATCGTGGCGCTGAACTTTGGGCGACGGATCGCAGAGGGCACACCTGTACAAGTGCAACAGCATCCTGACGTGATTGCAGCCTATCTGGGTGGAGACGCAGCATGAGAGGCCAATTAAGCATCCATGATTTAACCGCCTCCTATGGAAGCAGCAAGGTGTTACACGGACTGAGTCTTCAGGTCAATGCGGGTCAGATCACCGCGCTGCTGGGCGCCAATGGCGCCGGTAAAACCAGCACCCTGCGGGCCATCTGCGGCATGCTGCTGCGTCAAGGCTGCGTCGAACTCGACGGGCGTCGTATTGAACACTTGTCCACTGAAGACATCGCTTGCCTGGGCGTCGGTCATGTTCCGGATGGACGCGGGACTTTCGGCGCACTGAGCGTGACTGAAAATTTGCAACTGGGTGCCATTCGACGAAGTGACAGGTTGAGCGTTAGCCAGGACATGGATCGGATTTTTGACTACTTTCCAATCCTTCGACAACGAAGTACTCAGCAAGCTGGAACTCTTTCTGGCGGTGAGCAACAAATGTTAGCTGTAGGCCGATCACTGATGGCAAGACCCACTTTGCTGCTGCTGGATGAGCCGTCCTTTGGCTTAGCGCCACTCATGGTACGTGAACTCTTCAAAATTTTCAGGCGGCTCAATAAAGAACAGGGCATCAGCATTCTTTTGGTTGAACAGAACGCTCACCTCGCATTGGATCTGGCTGACCAAGCCTATCTACTTGAAACAGGGCGGATTGTATTTTCGGGAACACCTGATGCGATCCGAAAAAACGACAGCATTCGACGAGCCTATCTGGGAACTTGATGATGGAACTTATTACACAGCAACTGATCGCGGGTATATCCACAGGCACTATTTACGCCTGTGTCGCACTCGCTGTCGTCATGATTTACCAATCCATCGGGCATGTGAACTTCGCCCAAGGTGAGATGGCAATGCTCTCCACCTTTGCCGCCTGGCAAATCATGGACTACGGCATGTCCTATTGGGTTGCCTTCCCATTGACCGTTTTGATGTCATTTGTTTTGGGTGTACTGGTGGAACGCGTCTTGATGCGACCCCTTCGGCATGCCCCACCCCTGAGCCTTGTGATTGTTTTCATTGGCTTGCTGCTGACGGTCAACAGCATTGCGGGTTACATCTGGAGCTTTACGGTCAAGGCATTTCCATCACCGTTTGGCACTGCGCCATTTTTGGGACACGCATGGATCAGCCAGCATCAAGCGGGAATGATGATGACCACGCTGGTCATCCTGGTATTGCTTTTTGTCTTTTTTCGGTCTACGCGGGTTGGCTTAGCCATGCGTGGCGCGGCAAACAACCCGACCTCTGCACGACTCCTGGGTATACGTGTCAGAACACTTGAGGGACTTGGCTGGGGTATGGCAGCGGCCATCGGCGCGGTGGGTGGCATGCTGATCGCTCCCGTCGTTTTTTTAGAACCCAACATGATGGCAGGGACCTTGGTCTATGGCTTTGCAGGTGCGGTGCTTGGCGGACTAAGCAGCCCTGCTGGCGCTGTCCTCGGAGGACTCATTGTGGGTGTTTTGGAGAACCTGGCAGGCACATTCATTCCCGTCATTGGCGGAGAACTCAAGCTCACTTTGGCGCTGGTCACCATCGTTTTGGTTCTTGTGATACGGCCCCAAGGACTCTTGGGAAGAAAACTGGTGCATCGCGTAT
>CAJBLW010000482.1 GCA_903953985.1 uncultured Burkholderiales bacterium | reverse complement strand
GCTGGTGGCTTATTCGTCGGTGGCACACATGGGTTTTGTCACTTTGGGCTTTTTCATCTTCAGCCCGCTCGGCGTGTCCGGCGGCATTGTGCAGATGATCGCGCACGGCTTTGTCTCGGCCGCCATGTTCCTGTGCATTGGGGTGTTGTACGACCGTGTGCATTCGCGTGAAATTGCCAGTTACGGTGGCGTGGTCAACACCATGCCCAAGTTCGCTGCCTTTGCCTTGCTGTTTGCCATGGCCAATGCGGGCTTGCCGGGTACCGCGGGTTTTGTGGGCGAGTGGATGGTCATTTTGGGCGCCGTGAAGTTCAACTTCTGGATCGGCCTGCTGGCCGCTTCGGCCCTGATTTTTGGCGCGGCCTACACCTTGTGGATGTTCAAGCGCGTGTACCTGGGGCCGGTGACCAACGACGACGTCAAGGGCCTGGTCGACATCAACGCCCGTGAGTTCCTGATGCTGAGCCTGCTGGCTGTGGCTGTGCTCTACATGGGCATTTACCCCAAACCTTTCACCGATGTGATGGATGCCTCGGTGATGGACTTGCTCAAGCACGTGGCCATGTCCAAGCTGCCTTGAGCGGCCAGGACCTGAACGTTTCGCCTGAATAGAACAATTGAGAGAACACAGATGATGGACAACTCCAGCTGGATGACGATGTATCCGGAGATCGTGTTGCTGGTCATGGCCTGCGTCGTGACGCTGGCCGACCTCTTCGTGAAAAGCCCCAAGCGCACGGGCACTTATGTGCTGACGCTGGCGTCTCTGGGCGGTGTGGCCTTGTTGCATGCCTTGTACGCCGATGCCGGACAAACGCTCTACGGCTTTGGCCGCATGGTGGTCAGTGACCCGATGGGCCACTGGCTCAAGTGCTTTGCCACCATCGCCGTGATGGTGACCTTGGTGTATTCGCGCCCCTACGCTGCCGACCGCGAGATGCTGCGTGGCGGAGAAATTTTCAGCCTCAGCCTGTTCGCCTTGCTGGGCATGAGCATGATGATCTCGGGTCAGAATTTCATCGTGATCTATTTGGGCCTGGAGCTGCTGACCTTGTCGAGCTATGCGCTCGTGGCCCTGCGCCGCGACCATGCACAAGCGAGTGAAGCGGCCATGAAGTACTTTGTGCTGGGGGCCATGGCCTCGGGCTTCTTGCTGTATGGCATGTCCATGATGTACGGCGCCACCGGCAGTCTGGAGCTGTCTGCGGTGCTCAAAGCCATTGCTTCGGGTCAGGTAAACCACCAGGTGCTGGTGTTTGGTCTGGTTTTCATTGTGGCGGGCCTGGCTTTCAAGATCGGCGCCGTGCCTTTCCACATGTGGATTCCTGACGTGTACCAGGGCGCCCCAACCGCGGCGACCTTGATGATTGGTGGCGCGCCCAAGCTGGCCGCGTTCGCCATTCTGGTGCGCTTGCTGGTGGAAGGCCTGCTGCCGCTGGCCTTTGACTGGCAGCAAATGCTGTCGCTGCTGGCCATTGGCTCCTTGCTCATTGGTAACTTGGCGGCCATCGCCCAGACCAACCTCAAGCGCATGCTGGCCTATTCGACCATCTCGCAAATGGGCTTTGTGCTGCTGGGGTTTGTGGCGGGCGTGATCAATGGCGAGACCACCTTGGCCGCCAACGCCTACAGTTCGGCCATGTTCTACATGGTGTCGTATGTGTTGACCACCCTGGCCGCTTTCGGTGTGATCATGTTGCTGGCCCGTCAGGGCTTCGAGAGCGAAGAGATCACCGACCTGGCAGGACTGAACCAACGCAGCCCTTTGTACGCGGGTGTCATGGCGATCTGCTTGTTCTCCATGGCGGGCATCCCGCCGATGGTGGGCTTTTATGCCAAGCTGTCGGTGCTGCAATCTTTGCTCGCATCGGGGCAGGGCTTCTATCTGGGCTTGGCGATTTTTGCGGTCATCATGTCGCTCATCGGCGCTTTCTATTACCTGCGCGTGGTCAAGGTCATGTACTTTGATGAGCCGGTCACGGCCACCACCGTGTCGGCCTCGCTCGATGTGCGCTTGGTTTTGTCCACCAATGGCTTGCTGGTCTTGCTGCTGGGCATTTTCCCCGGTGCACTCATGGCTTTGTGCGCCGACTCGATTGTGCGTATGCTCGCGGTCTGATTGTTTGAACACTGCACCATGAGCACCTCCACCCAAATCGGTTTGTTGATCCTGCTGGCGATGCTTGCCGCCAACGTGCCGTTTTTCAATCAACGCATCATGCTGCTGGGCCCACAGCGCCTGTCCAAGCCTTTGCTGTGGCGATTGATGGAGCTGGTGGTTTTGTACTTCGTGGTGGGCGGTGTGGGCTTGGCGCTGGAAAACCACGGCGGACAAGTGGCTCCG
>CAJBLW010000481.1 GCA_903953985.1 uncultured Burkholderiales bacterium | reverse complement strand
GGCGACAACATGCGCGTGCTCAAGTGGATGATCGACCGCTTGGAGGGCAAAGCCCAGGGCGAAGAAACCATGTTCGGCATCGTGCCCACCTACAGCGAAATCAACTGGAACGGCATCGCTTTCAGCGCCGACCAGTTCAAGTCGGTCACCAACATCGACAAAGCAGCCTGGCAAGCCGAGTTCAAACTGCACGACGAACACTTTGCACAGCTAAGTTACCACCTGCCCCAGGCCTTGCTGGACACCAAATCGGCACTGCAGTCGCGTCTGGCTTGAAAGTCAGGTACTGAGCCCCTCCGGCGTCTGAGTCTCCAACCGCCCCGGCCACAAACCGGGGCGGTTTTTTCTTGCCTGCACAATTAGAACCATGTCATTGCTGCAAACCCCTGAATCCCGCATCCGCATCGCCTCGTGGTTAATGTGGGTGACACCGGCCTTGTGGTCGGTCAATTACATCGTGGCACGCAGCGCAATAGGCGTGGTGGAACCCCACATGCTGGCATTGGGTCGCTGGGCTTTGGCAGGGGTGATTCTGGCGTTTTTTGCGCGCAGCGAACTTTGGCGTGAACGGCACAGCACGCTGCGCGATGCGGGTCATTACTTGGTGCTGGGCGCCTTGGGCATGTTGATTTGTGGGGCCTGGGTTTACCAAGGCGCACAAACCACCTCGGCCATGAACATTGCGCTCATTTACGCTGCCTCACCCGTGCTCATCGCCGTGGCCGCGGTGTGGTGGCTGGGAGAGCGGTTTTCGGTGCGCCAGAGCGTGGGCGTGGTGATCGCCATGGCGGGCGTATTCCATGTGGTCGTCAAAGGTCAGTGGCTGGCCTTGGGCCAGGTGCAATGGGTCGCCGGTGACGGCTGGATCGTGCTGGCCATGGTGTCGTGGGCTGCTTACGCCTTGCTGCAAAAAAAGTGGCCCACACCCCTGGGCTCCACGGCACGTTTGGCTGCGATTTGCATGGGCGGCCTTTTGGTGTTGCTGCCCTTTGCCGCGTGGGAATTCGCGCAAGCCGACACCCCCGCTTGGACCTCGCAGGCCACGCTGCTGGTGGTGGCTGCTGGTTTGTTGCCCGGCATTGGGGCGTATTGGGCCTATGGCTTTTGCCAAAAGGTCTTAGGCGCCAGCCGGGTCGCCGCCAGTTTGTACCTGGGGCCTTTGTATGGGGGCTTGGCCGCTTGGCTGGTGCTGGGTGAAGCCATGGGCTGGCACCACCTGATGGGCGCTGCGCTGATCTTGCCCGGTATTTATTTGGCGTCTCGCCCTTCGGCTTGAAGCGGCCAACGGAGTCCATCACGTTGCACATGAGCCAAAAGCCTCTTTGATGAGGTCTTTTGTCATTTGAGTGCCCGAAAAAACCCCGGGTATCGGGCTTCAGATGTAGTACATGCGGTCGCGCACCAGTCGGGCGGCGCGACGGTTCATCAGGGTTTCCAGATCACGGACCGGGCCTGTGTCTTCTTTGGCCTGGTCCATGGCCACTTGCAGCTCGCTCATCAATCGTGGATCGGACTGGGCCATGGACCACAAACGCTCGTCGGCGCGGCTGCGGGCCACATGGGCCGACCAAGCGTCCAATCCGGACATCAGATTTTGCGCCAAGTGGCGCGTCAGGCCGCGCAGCACCAAAATAGCCAACACGGCCACGGCCCACAGCGCCAGCCAAGCGGCGACCACATGGGATTCGGCCCAGTTGTCGATCAACTGATCGACGCCGACGACCAGCGCGGCCACGCCTGCGGCGAGCAACAGATTCGCGAGTGTTTTGCTGGAGGTGCTGGGGGCTGCTTGGGCCGCAGAGATGGCGGGCAGGGTGCCCAGGATAGATTTGGCAGTGGTGTTCATTTTGTGTTCCCTTAATCCAGTTTTGTTTCCTTTGGGAATCCAAAACAACAAAACCATATGGCAAATCATAGGGTTTTTACCAGTGTCGCTCAACTTTATATTCTTAATGCCCCTCATTCATAATGGTGATAGTTAAAGACCTGTCATGTCCACCGCCATCCCCCACTCTTTTCGCACCCTCGACCTGAACTTGCTGCGGGTGTTTGACGAGGTCATGGCCGAGCGCAGCCTGACCCGGGCGGCGCACAACCTGTCACTCACCCAACCGGCCGTGAGCAATGCCTTGCGCCGATTGCGCGAAGCATTGGGCGATGAACTGGTGCGACGCCACGGCCACGGCATGGAGCCCACACCCCGGGCGCTGGCCCTGTGGCCCAGCGTGCGCGAGGCCCTGCGCCAATTGCAGGCGGCCATCGTGCCCAGCGCTTTTGAGCCGCAACAGGCCAACAGCACCTTTGTGCTGGCCATGGCCGACGCCACCGCCGCCGAACTCATGGGTGGGCTGGCCCGCGAACTGGAGTTGCAGGCACCCGGCGTGTCCCTGCGCGTGCTGCCCCTGACCACACGCGACCCGCGCAAGCTGCTCAGCGAAGACAGCGCCGACATCGCGCTGGGCTACTTTCCGGCGGTGCTGGCCGTCCTGACCGCTCGCGCCCAGTCGGGCGAGGCCATCCCTTTTGAACACCAGCGCCTGTATTCGGGCGAATACGTGTGCGTGATGCGCAAGGGCCATCCGCTGGCCACGCAGCCCATCAGCTTGCAAGCCTATTGCGCGGCCCGGCATTTGCTGGTCAGCTTTTCAGGGCGGGCCTACGGCTTTGTGGACGAAGCCCTGGC
>CAJBLW010000480.1 GCA_903953985.1 uncultured Burkholderiales bacterium | reverse complement strand
TCGGGCGGTTTTTTCATGGGTGCGAATTCCGCCGGGGGCAGGCATGGGCGGGTTCCTCATGACTCGCTTCGCTCGCAAAAATCGTCACCCACCCATGCCCTGCCCCCTGCTCTGTGGGCTCAAAATGAAAAAACCGCCCGAAGGCGGTTTGGTTTTTTTGGGCGGGTTATTTTTGGGAGGGTGGGTCGGCCAACAAACAGGCTTCAGCCACTTGCAAGCCGTTGTCGCGCGCAAAGTTCATCACGAAATCCCAGGCCATGACGTTGTCATCGCGCAGTTCGCGGTTCACGATCACGCACTTGACCCCGGCCAATGTGGTGGGAATGCACCAAGGGGAATAGCTCAGGTGACTGCCGGGCGAGGCGCCGCCGGGACGGAACTGGCTCATGACGCCCGCCAGGCGTTCGGCCCAGTCGCTGGGTCTGAAAGGCTTGCCGTCCTGGGTGATACCCTGGATGAAAACTTCTTTGGCGTTGTTGGAAACCATCGGATAGAGGTGTGGATCAGTCGGACCCGCAGCGCGGGATCGCCACCCACGGGTTTACCCAAGTATTCTATCTTATATAAGACCTGAAGCTGCTCTAAATCCCTTTGCGAAAGGCTGGAAAGAACCGGCCGAACCCCACCCTTTCTGCCTCTAAAATCTCACTTCAGCGGCTCTTCATGTTGAGCCGATTTTTATTTCCGGAGTTCACGCATGACCGCTCACATTGAAGCCGCCTCACCGCACACCATGAACACCTATGGCCGACTGCCGATCGCACTCAGCCATGGTCAGGGTTGCCGAGTCTGGGACGTCAATGGCAAGCCATACCTGGACGCGCTGGCCGGTATTGCGGTGAACACCCTGGGCCACAACCACCCTGATCTGGTGCCCGCGCTGCAGGACCAGCTGGCCAAGATGATCCACAGCTGCAACTACTTCCATGTGCCCAACGCGGAAGTGCTGGCGGCCAAGCTGGTCGAGTTGTCAGGCATGACCAACGTGTTTTTCTGCTGCACGGGCCTGGAAGCCAACGAAGCGGCCATCAAGCTCGCGCGCAAATACGGCCACGACAAAGGCATCGAGCGGCCCGAGATCGTTGTCTACGAAAAAGCTTTCCATGGCCGCAGCATCGCCACGCTGAGCGCCACCGCCAACGAAAAGCTCAAAACTGGCTTTGGCCCCATGCTCGAAGGTTTTGTACGCGTGCCGGTCAACGACATCGAAGCCCTGAAAAAAGCCACCGAAGGCAATCCCAATGTGGTGGCCGTGTTCATGGAAACCATTCAGGGCGAAGGTGGCATCAACCCGATGCGTATCGAATACCTGCAGCAAGTGCGTGCCCTATGCGACCAAAAAGACTGGCTGATGATGATCGACGAGGTGCAGTGCGGCATGGGCCGCACAGGCAAATGGTTTGCCCATCAGTGGGCAGACATCCTGCCCGATGTGATGCCGCTGGCCAAGGGCCTGGGCTCGGGCGTGCCGATTGGCGCGGTGGTGGCAGGCCCCAAGGCCGCCCACATCTTCCAGCCCGGCAACCACGGCACCACCTTTGGCGGCAACCCACTGGCCATGCGTGCCGGGGTTGAAACCATCCGCATCATGGAAAAAGACGGCCTGATGGCCAATGCAGCCAAAGTGGGCGCGCATTTGCGCGGTTCGCTGGAGAAGGCTTTGGCGGGCGTGCAAGGCGTGAAAGAAGTTCGTGGCCAGGGCCTGATGCTGGGCATCGAACTCGACCGACCCTGCGGCCCCATCTGGAGCCGCGCGGCAGAAGCCGGTTTGCTGCTCAGCGTGACGGCCGACAGCGTGATCCGCCTGGTGCCGCCGCTCATCATGACCGAGGCCGAAGCCGACGAAGTGGTCGCGATTTTGACTCCCCTGATCAAAACCTTTTTGGCAGAAACCCCATGAGCCTGACCCCACCCGTGCACGTTCGGCACTACCTGCAGTTCACCGACCTCTCGGCTGAAGAGTACGCGCATGTCTTTGCTCGCGCCGCCGAGATCAAGCGCATGTTCAAGGCCTACGAAAAGTACCACCCGCTGGCCGACCGCACACTGGCCATGATCTTTGAAAAAGCCAGCACCCGCACCCGCGTGAGCTTTGAAGCCGGCATGTACCAGCTCGGCGGCTCGGTGGTGCACCTGACCACAGGCGACAGCCAGCTAGGGCGATCTGAGCCCATCGAAGACAGCGCCCGCGTCATCAGCCGCATGACCGATCTGGTGATGATCCGAACCTACGGTCAGGACAAGATCGAGCGCTTTGCTTCGCACTCGCGTGTGCCCGTCATCAACGGCCTCACCAACGAGTTCCACCCCTGCCAGATCCTGGCCGACATCTTCACCTACATCGAGCACAGAGGCTCGATCACG
Organism: uncultured Burkholderiales bacterium; assembly: GCA_903953985.1. GTDB lineage: Bacteria > Pseudomonadota > Gammaproteobacteria > Burkholderiales > Burkholderiaceae_C > Limnohabitans_A. The sequence goes on along the minus strand of CAJBLW010000480.1, from coordinate 17,279 downwards.
GGCAAGGTGGTCGCCTGGGTGGGCGATGGCAACAACATGGCCAACACCTGGCTACAGGCGGCCGAATTGCTGGGCTTCACGGTGCACCTGAGCACGCCCAGCGGCTACGAGGTGGACCAGGCCGTGGCCGGTTTGCGCAGCACCGACAGCTACAAAATTTTCAAAGACCCCGAAGACGCCTGCAGAGGCGCAGACCTGGTCACCACAGACGTGTGGACCAGCATGGGCTATGAGGCCGAAAACGAAGCGCGCAAGAAAGCCTTTGCCGATTGGTGCGTGGACGAAGCCATGATGCAAGTGGCCCAACCCGACGCCCTGTTCATGCACTGCCTGCCCGCGCACCGGGGTGAAGAAGTCAGCGCTGAAGTCATCGACGGCCCGCAATCGGTCGTGTGGGACGAAGCCGAGAACCGGATGCATGTGCAAAAGGCGCTCATGGAGTTTTTGCTGCTGGGTCGCGTCAAGACTTGATCTGTCACCCCGGACTTGATCCGGTGTCCATCCCCCTCTTTTTGACCCCATGTCCAACTGCACCACCTGTGGCGCTTGCTGCGCGAGTTTTCGGGTGGACTTTTCCGTGTACGAATACGAAGAAGGCGGCGGCGATGTGCCCGCAGGCTTGGCCTCGCCTATCACCGAGCACACCTGCCGCATGCGCGGCACCGACCACAGCCCGCCCCGCTGCGCGGCGCTGTACGGCAAAACGGGCGAAAAAGCCATTTGCGGCATTTACGAATGGCGGCCTTCGCCCTGCCGTGAATTTGAAGAAGGCAGCCCCGCCTGTGAACAAGCCCGCCGCCGACACGGCTTGCCAGCGCTGAACGTCTGAATTTCACAGTTGTTGGAAATAACCGACACCACGGTTTTTTGTAGGGTGCTACCTTCGCACACCATGAAAAAACTTTGGGACAAACTTTGGGATATATCCCCGCCTGTGCAGGCCAGCAGCCCGGTCTTTCCGGGTGATACGCCATACACCCAAAAATGGGCAGCCACGCTGTCGGACACCTGCCCGGTCAACGTCAGCGCCATCACCCTGTCGCCGCATGTGGGCGCACATGCCGATGCCCCGCTGCATTACGACCCACAAGGCGCGGCGGTGGGCGCTTTGGACCTGCTGCCTTTTCTGGGCCGCTGCCGCGTCATCCACGCGCTCAACGCCAGCCCGCTCATCACGCTTGCGCACTTGCAGCACGCGCTCGTCGATTTACCCCCACGGGTGCTGGTGCGCACGTACCGCCAGTTTCCACTTGCGCGGTTCGACACCCAGCTCACCGGCTTTGACCCCGCCTGCGTGCAGCACCTGGCCGATCTGGGCGTGCAGCTGATTGGCACCGACAGCGCCAGCATCGACCCGGCGGACAGCAAAGCCCTGCCCAGCCACCAAGTCATCCGACAGCGCGGCTTGCGCGTGCTGGAAAACCTGCTGCTCGACGACGTACCCGAAGGCGATTACGAGCTGATCGCGCTGCCCCTCAAACTCATGACCGCAGACGCCAGCCCGGTGCGTGCGATCTTGCGCGAACTTTGATACGCAATTTGAAAGACTCACCAGTGATGAACCTCACCCCCACTTTGGAAGACTGCGAACTGCTTGATTTGCAAGACCCGCTGCGCAGCCTGCGCAACCAATTCGATTTGCCGCCCGGCGTGATTTATTTGGACGGCAACTCGCTGGGCGTGCTGCCCAAAACCGCCCTCGCCCGCGTGGCCCATGCCGTGACGCACGAATGGGGCACCGATCTCATCAAAAGCTGGAACACCGCAGGCTGGTTCACCCTGCCCCAGCGCGTGGGCGACAAAATTGCCCGCGTTATTGGCGCTCAAGCAGGTGAAGTGATCGCCGCCGACAGCACCTCGATCAACCTGTTCAAAGTGCTGGCTGCTGCCCTGCACATCGCTGCCGCAGACCACCCGCACAAAACCAAAATCGTCAGCGAACGCAGCAACTTCCCGACTGACCTGTACATCGCAGAAGCCTTGTGCAAAGAACATGGCTACACCCTGCAACTGGTCGAATCCGAAGACCTGGCGGCCGCCTTGCAAGCCGATGTAGCGGTGCTGATGCTCACGCATGTGAACTACCGCACCGGTGCCATGCACAACATGCAGGGCCTCACCGCAAAGGCCCATGCCCAAGGCATTCTCACGGTGTGGGACCTGGCCCACAGCGCGGGTGCCGTCCCCGTTGACCTGAACGGCTCGGGGGCCGACTTTGCGGTGGGCTGCGGTTACAAATACTTGAACGGCGGCCCCGGCGCTCCGGCTTTTGTGTGGGTGCGCCCTGAGCACACCGACCGATTTTGGCAACCGCTGGCCGGATGGTGGGGCCACGCCGCGCCGTTTGCCTTCACCCCCGATTACCAGCCCGCCAAGGGCATCGCCCGCTACCAATGCGGCACCCAACCCATCTTGAGCCTCACCGCGCTCGACTGCGGTCTGGACGCATTTTTGGCCGCCGAGGCGCTGGGCGGCATGGCCGCGCTGCGCCAAAAGTCGCTGGCGCTCACGGGCATGTTCATGCAACTGGTGCGCACCCGCCTGCACGGGCACGGCTTTGGCATCGCCACCCCAGCTGAAGAAGCCCTGCGCGGCTCACAAGTGAGCCTGACCCGCGCCGAAGGCGCCTACGCCATCGTGCAAGCCCTGATCGCGCGCGGCGTGATTGGCGACTTCAGGGCGGGCGATGGCGGCTTACACGCCGACATCTTGCGCTTTGGTTTCACGCCGCTGTATGTCGGCTATGCCGACGTGTGGCAGGCCGCAGAACACCTGTGTCAGGTCATGCAACGTGGCGAATGGCAAGACGCCCGCTTTGCCCAAAAGAACGCCGTGACCTGAAAGGCCCGCCATGAGTTCCTGCCCTTTCTCCTCCTCCCCCAACTCGGCCAGCACCAGCACAGCGCCAGGCGAGCGCATCGTGCAAGAAGAAAAAGCCCAGCTCGACTTTGACGGGCGCATGAGCTACGGCGACTACCTGCAGCTCGACGCCATCCTGAACGCGCAACAACCGCTCTCGCCTGACCACAACGAAATGCTGTTCATCGTGCAGCACCAAACCAGCGAGTTGTGGATGAAGCTGATGCTGCACGAGCTGCAAGCGGCCATGCACAACATCGCGGCCGACGAACTGCCCGATGCGTTCAAGAAACTCGCCCGCGTCAGCCGCATCATGGAGCAGCTGGTGCACGCTTGGGACGTCTTGGCCACCATGACGCCACCCGAATACAGCGCTATTCGCCCCTACCTAGCGCAGTCGAGCGGCTTCCAAAGCTGGCAGTACCGCTGCATCGAATTTGCGATGGGCAACAAGAACGCCGCCATGCTGCATCCGCACGCCCACCGGTCCGACCTGTCGGCCATCGTGCAGGCGGCCTACGATGCGCCTTCGTTGTACGACGAATGCCTGCGCCTATTGCAACGCCGTGGCCTTGATGTGCCGGACACCCACACCCAACGCGACTGGCGTCAGCCGTACCCGGCCAGCGAAGCAGTCGAGAACGCTTGGCTGGTGGTCTACCGCAACCCGCAGCAGCACTGGGACTTGTACCAGCTGGGCGAGGAATTGACCGATCTGGAAGATGCATTCCGCTTGTGGCGCTTTCGGCATGTGACCACAGTGGAGCGCGTGATCGGCTTCAAACGCGGCACGGGCGGCACAGGCGGCGTGAGCTATTTGCGCAAGATGCTGGACACCGTGCTTTTCCCAGAAATCTGGACGCTGCGCACGCAGCTGTGAACAACAGACAGAACTTGTTGACTTGTCGTCCCGGGCTTGACCCGGGATCCACCCTTGCAAACCAAAACGCCCAACGCATGAGACATGGACCGCGGATCAAGTCCGGGGTGACGTTGGGAAATTCACTTGGAGAGTATGGAACCCAGGGTGACAGTGAAAATTCTTGCCGACCATCGAAGCGTCGGTTAGCAGTGGTTTGTGCGACAGACACGTCTTGTCTGTAACATCACGCCTCGTCAACACCCCCCAAAGATCACCGTGCAACTGAACATCAATGGCCAAAGCCGCACCTCTTCTGCCGACCCGAGCATGCCTTTGCTCTGGGTACTGCGCGATGAACTGAACCTGACGGGCACCAAATTTGGTTGCGGCATTGCCGCTTGCGGGGCCTGCACGGTGCATGTGGGCGGCCAGCCCGTGCGCTCGTGCGTGATGCCTGTGTCTGCGGTGACCAATCAACAGATCAAAACCATCGAGTCCTTGGGCACAGCAGATAAGCCCCACCCCCTGCAAGCCGCGTGGATCGCTGAGCAAGTGCCGCAATGCGGCTACTGCCAAAGCGGCATGCTGATGGCCGCTGCAGCTTTGCTGGACAAAAACCCCAACCCCAGCGACGCCGACATCGACGCCGCCATGACCAACCTGTGCCGATGCGGCACTTACCAGCGCGTGCGCGCCGCCATCCACCGCGCTGCGGGCAGCATCAAGAAAGGCGGTGCCGCATGAAACGCCGCACTTGGTTATTCAGCGCTCTGGGCGCGACCGGCGCATTGGTCGTCGGCTGGGGCGTCATGCCCGCCCGCTCACGCCTGGGCTCACCCGAACTCATGCTCAAAATCCAAGGCGATGTGGCCCTGAACGGCTGGATCAAAATCGCAGCCGACGGCGCGGTGGTGCTGGCCATGCCTCGCAGCGAAATGGGTCAGGGCGTGCACACCGCTTTGGCCATGCTGGTAGCCGAAGAGCTGGATGTGCCACTGAACCGTGTACGGCTGGAGCAAGCCGGTAGCGACAGCATTTATGGCAACGTGGCCATGCTGGTGGCCAGCCTGCCCTTTCACCCACTGGACAGTGAGGGCGAACACAAGCCCACCAAGATCAAGATGGGTGAATGGCTGGTGGGCAAAGTCGCCCGCGAACTGGGCCTCAACGCCACCGGCGGCTCGTCCTCGATCGCCGACCTGTGGGACCCTTTGCGCATGGCCGCTGCCACCGCGCGCGCCAGCTTGCTACAAGCCGCTGCGGCCGCATGGAAAGTGCCCGCCAGCGAAATCAATGTGACCGCTGGCGTGATGAACCACGCCTCAGGCCAATCGGCGCACTATGGCCAGATGGTGGCCGCCGCGTCGGGCAGCACTCCCTCGGGCATCCAAACCAAATCGCGCGAACGCTGGCAGCTTATAGGTCAACCCGCACCGCGAACCGACATCCCCTCCAAAGTCACAGGCCAAGCCCAGTTTGGTGCCGATGTGCGCCTTCCGGGCATGCTGTTTGCTGCCGCACACATGTGCCCCATGCTGGGCGGCACGGCCGCATCCATGGACACGAAAGACGCCTTGGCCCTGAAGGGCGTATCCAAAGTCGTGGCACTCGATGCTTGGGGCGGCGGCACCGCCGGCTTGGCCGTGGTCGGCCAAAGCACTTGGCATGCGCGCCAAGGGGTACAAGCCGTCAAGGTGCAATGGCAGCCCCCTGCCACAGGCACGGTGGACACCCAACGCATCCAAGCCGACCTGCTCAAGGCCCTGAACACCGAAAGCGGCTTCACCTTCCACGAACAAGGCGTGCCCACCCAAGCTGAAAAAGCCGCCGCCACCCGCATCGACGCGCTGTACCAAGCGCCCTATCTAGCCCACGCCACCATGGAGCCGATGAACTGCACCGCGCGAGTATTGGATGGCAGGGTGGACATCTGGGTGCCCACGCAAGTGCCGCAAATGGCCCGCGACATGGCCGCCAAAGTGGCCAAGGTCGATAAAGACAACGTCACTGTCCACGTCACCCAACTGGGCGGTGGTTTCGGTCGTCGCCTGGACGTCGACTTCGTCGGTCAAGCCGTGCAAGTGGCCATGGCCTGCGAGGGCCAGCCGGTGCAGCTGAGCTGGTCACGCGAAGAAGACATGAAGCACGACTTTTACCGGCCCATGCACCTGGCCAAATTCCAAGCCTCGCTGGACGAGAAAGGTGAGGTCAGCAGCTTGCGCATCAAGTCGGCCGGTGACGCCATCACACCGCGCTGGATGGCGCGGGCTGCGCCACACCTGTCGGGGCCCATCGACATGCCCGACAAAACCACATCCGAAGGCCTGTTCGATATACCCTACGGCTTCCTCAACCAGCACATGAGCCATGTGGCCACCCAATCTGGCGTGCCCGTCGGCTTTTGGCGCTCGGTGGGCCATTCGCACAACGCCTTCTTCTCGGAAAGCTTCATCGACGAACTGGCCGCTGCCACAAAACAAGACCCGCTCGCCTTCCGCTTGAAGCTGTTAAAAGACGCGCCGCGCTATGCCGCTGTGCTGCAGCTGGTGGCCGACAAAGCGGGCTGGGGAACGCCACTGCCCGCAGGCCGTGCGCGTGGCATCGCACTGCACAAATCCTTTGGCTCCATCGTGGCGCAAGTGGCCGAAGTCTCGTTGGCCAATGGTCAGATCCGCGTGCACCGCGTGGTGTGTGCCATCGACTGCGGCACCGTGGTCAACCCCGGCACCGTGGCCCAGCAAATGCAAAGCAGCGTCGTCTATGGTTTAAGCGCCGCGTTGTTCGGCAAGATCGACATCGTGGGCAGCGTGGTGCAACAAAGTAACTTCTCTGACGCCCCCATGCTCACGCTCAACCAGGCGCCTACGGTAGAAACCCACATCGTGCACAGCACCCGCCACCCTGCTGGCGTGGGCGAACCGGCTGTGCCGCCGCTGGCTCCGGCGGTAGGCAATGCGTTGTTTGCTTTGACAGGCAAACGGCAAAGAGCTTTGCCCTTGGTGGCGTGAGCCCCACATCCGCGTCCTCTGGCGGCTAGGTCGGTGGCTTTGGCCCAGACATGAAGGCAAACCAAAGGCCCGCAAGTTGAAGCTCAAGCTCCGCCCTACAACAAGTGGTCCAGGGCTTCAGTTTGCAGTTGCTCGACCGTTGGCAAACCGATGATCAGTTTTGGGAAGCCCCTCAGCGCGGATACCCCTCCATCCTAAACCCCACTGCACCCAACGCACTCCGAAGCGCTGAAGCAGCTTCCTCGTCCAGTGCACACAAAGGCGGACGCACCCTCGCCCAATCCGCATGCCCCGAGTGTTCTGCGGCTGTGCGCTTCATTGCGGCAATCATGGGCATCGCTTGGAAGATCTTGCGGATTTGATCGGCCTGGTCCTGCAGCACCGCCCCCTCAGGCGTGTTCCAGCAGTCAAACAAAGCCTTGATGCCCGCCGGGTTCACGTTCACCGTGGCGCTGATGCAGCCTGCCCCTCCAAGGGGCAAGGAGGCGGTCAAAAGGGATTCACTGGCCGGAAACACCGCAAAGCCGCTGGGGGCAAAGGCTTCGATCATGGCGCGCGAGTTGGACCAATCCCCCGACGAATCCTTGGCACCCATGATGGTGTGCGGATACCGTTTGAGCAGCCGCTCAATCAAGGACATCGTGATCGGCACCTGCGTCATCTGCGGAATGTGATAGAGGTAAATGCCCAGCTTGTCGCTGCCCACCCGCTCGATGATCTCGCTGTAATACGTAAACACACCCTCTTCTGGAACACCTTTGTAGAAAAAAGGCGGCAACACCAACACCCCTGGTGCGCCCTGCGCTACCGCATGCTGGGTCAGGGTGACGGCGTCACTCAGCGCGCAAGCGCCTGTGCCTGGCATCAGACGATCGGCCGGCACACCAGCTTCCAACAGGTGGTCGGTCAGGTGCAGGCGCTCGTCCACCGAAAGCGAAGCCGCTTCCGAGTTGGTTCCAAAAATGGCGAGGCCGGCACCGTGGCTCACCAGCCAGTGACAGTGGGCCGTGAATCGTTCAGCGTCGGGCGCGAGCGCGCGGTCAAAGGGCGTGATGACAGGCGCATAGACGCCTCGAAGGGGGTGTGCCATGGTGTCTGTCTCAGTCTATTGAAATGGCTTTGTCACTTCTTCATGACAGCATTGAGCTCACGCAGGGCGCGATCGAGCAGCCACTCCACAGGAAAGTACAAAAAGGTCGCCCCTGCCTGCTTGAAGCCCTCTAGCTGCGCCCAATTGGCCGGCATGCCAAACACCTTGCCCGCCTTCTTCAGCCGCTGGCTCACCTCGGCAATCGTGGCCATCACCTCAGGCGTCTGCGCGCCCCGCTTGCCCATCATGCTGTAGGCCAGGTCGTTGGGGCCCACCAAGTAAGCATCCACGCCCGGGACGGCCATGATCGCATCTAGGTTGCGCACCGCGTCCACCGTCTCAATCTGTACGATCACCGATTTGTTCTGAGCCTGCTCACCGCAGGCGTAGTGCATGAGTTCGACCACATCAGCCGCGTCTTGGGCAGTGTTGATGTGCGGCACCACCAGCCCACAGGCTTGCCGATCCAGGTACTGCACCAGAACCTGTGGATCTTTGGACCAGCTGCGCACAATAGGCGCCAGCCCCGCCACTTGGGCCGCGCGGATCATGTCGGTCGCAACGTCCAAGCCGATGCCGGAGCGTTCACAGTCAATGAACGCAAAGTCGGCACCAGATGTCGCCAGGGCCTTGAGGATGTCGGGGTTGCGACCGCCCACGTTGACGGCGATCACGGACTGGCCTTGGCGCAGTCGCTGTTGGCCAGGGTAGATAGAAGCAGAGGGGGTAGCTGAGGTCATGGATATCCGTAGAGTCGGGCTGGGTTATCGACCAGGATGGACTGGAGCAACTCCGGCGTACCCAACCAGTCCAGAAAAAGGTTGAACAGGTCACCATCGTTGGGCATGGCGCTCTTGATGAAGACGTGCGGCCAATCGCTGCCCCACATCAGGCTTTGAGGCACCTCTTGCACGAGACGCGTCGCGACGGGGTGCACACTGGGGTAGGGGCTGGCTTCTGTCGTCAGTCGGTAGGGCGCGGTCAGCTTGATCAGGGCGCGACCGGCACGTGCCAGTTCGACCAGACCTTCAAACCCGGCGCCAAATCCCAGCTGCGTGGGCACGTAGCCCAGGTGGCCGAATACCAACTGCACGGGCAGGTCACCCAGTTGCTGCGCGAGGTCGGGGAATTCGTTGACGTGCATCAAAAATTCGATGTGCCAACCCAACGGCGCGATGGTGGCCGCCAAGCGGCGCAGCCCCTCCATCGGCAACTGCCCCTTGCCGTCCTTGAGGTCAACGATGTTGCAGCGCACGCCGCGCACCCCCAGAGCATGCAGCTCGCGCACGCGCTGGGCATCCACGTCAAAAGGCACTACTGCCACGGCGCGCAGGCGGACCGGATCTTGCGCCAAAGCTTCGAGCATGGCGCTGTTGTCGGTGCCATAGACGCTGGGCTGCACCAGGACCGCACGCTCAATGCCTAGGGTGTCGAGCATGTGCCGAAACTCATGCAACGGCGCCTGTGGCGGGTTGTACAGACGATTGGCCACCAGCGGAAAGAGTGAACGAGGTCCGCAGACATGGGCATGCGTGTCGCAAGCATGGGCCGGAATTTGGATCCGCGGTTTTTTGGGGTGCGGATCGTGTGCCTCACATTCGGGCAAGCCGTCGAGGTTCGTGTTAGTCAATTTTGGCTCCTGTTTCCTTAACGACCTTGCCCCATTTGGCGACTTCGTCACGCAAAAAGGCAGCATATTCAGCCTGGCTGCTGGTGTAGGCATCGGCGCCCTGCTCGCTCAGGTACTTGCTCATGGCGGGCTCCTTGACGATGCGCACGACAGCGGTGTGGATCTTGGCTGCGATGGCCGGCGGCAAATTGGCCGGGCCCACCAGACCAAAGAAGCCACTGGCCTCATAACCCGGCAAGCCCGAGTCGGTGATGGTGGGCACATCCGGGAGGGCCGGGATGCGCTGGCGCGAGCTCACGCCCAAGGCCTTGATTCTGCCGCTCTTGATGAAGGGCACAGCCGAGGGTGCGGTGGCCAAGGAAATCTGCACATGGCCGGCGACCAGATCGGTCATGGCCTGGGGTCCGCCCTTGTAAGGCACGTGCAGCATCTTGGTGTCGCTCATGGTCTTGAACATTTCGGCAGACAGGTGGGGCTGACTGCCATTGCCGGCGGAGCTGTAGCTCACCGGCGTAGACGTGGTCTTCAGGTATTGAATCAGTTCGCGCGTGGTGTTGGCCGGCACCGAGGGATGCACCACCAGCACCTGGGCGGTCTCGGCCACCAGCGTGATGGGGGTGAAGTCCTTCAGGGGGTCATACGTCATCTTTGGATACAACGTGGCGTTGATGCTGTGCGCGGTGGAGGCCATCAGCAGGGTGTAGCCGTCGGGCGCGGAGCGCACCGCATGCTCGGCGCCGATGTTGGCGCCGCCGCCGGGTCGGTTGTCAACCACCACAGCTTGCTTCCATTCTTCCGAGAGCTTCTGGGCCAGCGCGCGGGTGATGATGTCGGTCGTGCCGCCGGCCGGAAAGGGCACAACGATGCGCACCGGTCGGTTCGGATAGTCCTGCGCCTGAGCGGTAAAGGTCAGGCAGGTGGCGGCAATAACGAAGAGGCGTCGGAACGTCATGTGGTAGACCTTTCAAGAAATTTGGAAGAGGCGACCAGCCCCAGGCACCACCCGCCTATCACGGAGGCTTCGAAGAGTCCCCCACAGAGCAGCTTGGTTACTGGTGATCACGGGCACACCGGTTTCGGCCTCCAACGCTGGGATGATGTCCAGCGTGCGGAAGTTCGAGCAGCTGATGAAGAGAGCCTCGGTCTCAGGCCGCATCACTTCGCGCGCCAGCGCCTTCACAGCTTCGGTCGAGATGGCCGCGTGCGATTGTGTGCCCAGACCCTTGATGGCCAGCACATCGAACCCGTCAGCCTGCAGGTACTGCGCTACCCGTTCATTGAGCCAAGGCTCATAGGGCGAGGCAACGCTGATGCGGTGGGCCGACACGGCACGCAGGGCTTTGGCAATTGACGAAGAAGAAGTGGTGCACGGCACGCCGGTCAGCTCGCTCAACTCCTGAGCCTGAGCCAGGTCTTCCAGCGGCGTCTTGAGAAAGCCGCTGGCGGTACAGCCATGACAGATGGCGTGCACCTTGGCGTGCGACAGCAGCGTTGCAGCCGCCGGGGCTTGGGTGCTGAGCCACTTCAGGCTGCTCTCGGCGTCGTCGGTGTGCTTAATGCGCTGGGCATGAATGGACAGGGAGGGGTCGGCCATGCGCTGGAATTCGTATTCCATGACCGTATTCCAGGAAGGAACGATGATGCCGAGCTTGTGTTGCCAGTTCACAGGGGGTCCTTCAGTCGAGTTTGATGTTTTTGTCGCGAACGACCTTCGCCCAGCGCTGCAGGTCTTCACGAATCAGTTGAGAGAACTGTGTCGGCGTGCTGGCGGCCGCCTCGACGCCCATGGTGCCGAAGGACTTGAGCACAGCTTCGTCTTGCAGGGCCTGAGTGGCCGCACGTTGCAGCAGTGCGATCACCTCAGGCGGAGTGCCCGCCGGGGCCACCAGACCGGTGAAATTGGTCAACACCAGTTCCTTGAGCCCGGCTTCCGTAAATGTGGGCACCGCAGGCATGGCCTTCCAGCGCTCTGCTGAGGAGACGCCCAATGCTTGCACTTTGCCCTGCTCGATGAAAGCGAGCGACGAGGTGACTTGGTCAAAGAGCACATCCACCCTGCCGGCGATCACGTCCTGGAGGGCCGGGCCCGCGCCTTTGTAAGGCACGTGCAACAAGGTGGTGCCGGTCAGCGCCTGGAAGTACTCGCCCACCAGATGGTTGGAAGTGCCGCTGCCGGCAGAGGCCATGGTCAGCCCACCGGGTTTTTGTTTGGCCAAGGCGACCAGTTCCTGCACGTTCTTGGGCCCGAGGCCGGGCCGAGTGACCAGTACGAAGGGCACGCGAGCCAGCTGACTCACTGGGGCAATGCCAGACTGGGGGTCGTAAGGCCAATCCTTGAACAGGTTGGGCGCCACGCTCAGGGAGCTGTTGGAGCCCATCATCAAGGTATAGCCGTCGGCGGGCGACTTCATCGCAAACTCCGCGCCCACCTTGCCGCCGGCGCCCACTTTATTTTCGATGAACACCGGCTGATTGAGCAGACGCGCCATGGAGGCGCCCACCACCCGGGCGGTGACGTCCACGTTGCCTCCCGGGGCAAAGGGCACCACGATGCGAATAGGCTTGTTCGGGTAAGTCTGGGCCTGAGCCAGAGGCGCGATCAGGCCCAAGCAAAGAAGAACAGTGCGCAAGAAAAAGAGTTTCATGGGATGTCCGGTCCTAAAAAAAGGCGCAGCACAGGCTGCGTAACCCCTAGTCTAGGAAGCGCCTAAGGGTAACGTCCAATAGCATTTTTAGAGTAACTCCATAACATTTCGTTATCGGGGCAACCCACCCTAGCCCTTTTTGACATGGACCTCAGACAACTGCGCTACTTCATCGCCTTGGCCACGCACCAGCATTACGGACGGGCTGCCAGCGTTCTTCACGTCGCCCAGCCTGCGCTCAGCCGCCAGATCCGGCTGCTGGAGGAGGAATTTGGCGTGCAACTTTTCGTGCGCCATGCCCGTGGCGCCACACCAACAGAGGAGGCACTGTTTTTGCTCGAACGCGCCTCTTTCCTGGTGCGCTACGCCGAGCAAATCAAGCAGGATATGGGCGCCCGCCAACGCGAACCGAGCGGTTCGGTGTCGGTCGGTTTAACGCCGGGCTTGGCGCTGCTGCTCACACTTCCCCTGACGCAGGCCGTCGAGCAAAGCCTGCCCGGCGTGCGGCTGCGGATCGTTGAAGGCTTCCCGCCCACCTTGCGCAGCTTGCTGCTCGAAGGCGGCGTGGACGTGGCCATACTCAACCCCCCTTATGAGCCGACCAAGCTGGTGGGCGCGCCCCTGCTCACGGAGCAGATCTGCCTGATTGGCCGTGGCGGTGATCCGAAGCTCAAGGTCCGCAGCATCTCCCCCGCCAAGCTGGCGGGCCTGCCGCTGGTGATGACGGGTCTGGCCAAGTCGGGCGTGCGCATGGAGTTGGACCTGGCCGCCGCCCACGCGGGTATCAGCCTGAATCAAACCGTCGAAGTGGCCACGCTCGACGTGGCCAAACGCTTGGTGGTGGCGGGCTTGGGCTACACCGTTCACTTCGCAGCCCCCGTTCAGCCTGATCTGGACGAAGGCCATCTGGTCGCCGTGCCGATCCGGGGCCTGTACCTGCGCAGATTCCTCGCGCGTGCTGCTGAGCGCCCGCCTTCTCGGGCCACGGAGGAAGTGATCACCACCATGCGCCACGTTGTCCAGGATTTGGTGAACAGCGGGGGCTGGTTGCACGCACGCCTGGAAAAGGCATGAGCCTGTCGATGGATGGGGGGACACCCAGGTATGAAGTCGGAAATGGCCCGGTATTGCACATCGCAAGTCAGCGGCTGGGGCGGCCTGAGCGCTTGTTGGGGGTCCATTGCCCAAGACTTGCCGTCATTTCCATGACTTGCAAACGGCAAAGAGCTTTGCCGCTAAGGATGTGAACTCAGCCCCCGAGCAGAGGCTTGGGGACTTAGCCACGGGGCGACATTGCGACCGTCATTCCACTTTGATATTCGCCTCTTTGACAGTGCGGCCATATTGGATCGTTTCAGCCTTGAGGAACTTCGCGAAATCAGCTGTACTGTTCCCCACGGGATCTGCCCCCAAAGTCGCGAAACGTTCGGTCAGATCCTTGTCATTCACAAACTTGGCAATCGCCGCTTGAATCTGCTCAATGATGGCCGCTGGCGTCCCCGCCGGCGCCATCAGTCCATTCCAGCTGTCGGCCTCGAAGCCCGGGACCACATCGGCCACGGGAGCCAGCTCTGGAGCCATCGGACTGCGACCTGGACTGGACACTGCAAGTCCAATCAATCGCCCGGAGCGTATCAGAGGCATCGCAGTCACAGCGGTGTCAAACATCAGATCAACGTTGTCCCCCATGAGGGCCTGCAATGCTGGCGCACTGCCATTGAATGGCACATGCAGCACGTTAATGCCGGCCATCAACTTGAGTTGCTCGACAGCCAGACCCCCGCTGGTGACCGTGCCAAACGACGCGAAGTTAATCTTGCCGGGCTCCTTTCGGGCTTTTTGGACCAGTTCAGCCATGTTTTTCACACCCAGTCCGGGCCGGGCAACCAAGAACAGCGGATATTTGGCGACCATGCTGATCGGCAAGAGGTCCTTGGCAGGGTCGTAGTTGATTTTCCCCACCATCGTGGAAGGCGCCAATGTGATGGCCGTCGGCGAAGCCAACAACAATGTGTAGCCATCGGCTGGCGAGCGGGCCGTCAACGATGCCGCCAGTGTGCCGGCCGCGCCCGGGCGATTCTCGACGACCACCGATCCACCCAAGGCAGGCCCCAGCTTATTGGCGATCAGGCGCGCCATCACATCTGATGCGCCGCCGGGCGGAAAGCCCACCAGAATCTTGATCGGACGGCTGGGCCAAGCAGCTGTCTGGCTCCAGGCGCTTGACATGCCCATCAGGGCGGCGAAAGCCGATACGGCCGCAATGCGGAAAATACGCTTGAATGTGTAAAACATATCAACTCCTTGTTTCGATGGTCAGACAATGAAAAATTAAAAGCGGATGAAAATCAGAAATAACCGCCCTTTTGGGTGATCTCTTCAATGGTCTGCCCCTCCTCCACCCAGGAGAAGATCTTTTTTTCGTTGGCGACCACCTCCTCTGCACGCAGCAGCACTTCAACAGCAATGTCGCGGGGTACGCAAACCGCACCATCGGCGTCACCCAAAATCAAGTCGCCCGGACGCACGAACACGTCGCCGATCTGTACCGGGATCTGGTAGTGCGTGATCATCGTGCGACCCAGCGCACCATTCGGACTGCGAAACCGGTAATAAACGGGGAACTGCTTGTCTTCGATCTGCTGTGTATCCCTGATTCCCCCGTCGACCAGCGCACCGCGTACGCCTTTGCGAGCCACCGTGGCGGTCATGACACCGCCCCACAGGGTGGCACGGGAATCGTCCGACGTATCCCAGACCACGAACGCGTCGGAATGAAGGTCATCGAGCATGCGGCCACGAAAATCGAGTTCACCGCTGATGATGGTGTTCGGAGCGCTTTTGATCGTGAAGGCAATACCTGCCACGGTGCGCTGTGGTCGCAAAGCCAGCAGATGCCCAGGGAAGGCCTGGTTGATCAAGCAACGTTCGCGCAGCACGTCACAGACCACTGCGGCCTGAACCTTTTCGTAACGCGCCAGCAAGGTAGCGACTTCCATTGCGAACGGCGCGTCTGACTTCGCCTCACGCAAGGCGGTGAGCTTCTCCACGTTCATCATTCCAGGGGTTTTGGACTTTGCCGCGGTGGTTGCGGATGTCGATGCAGTTGCCATGAGCCATGCTCCTCTGTTAAAGTATCATATATGAGACGTTTATCGTCTGTGATTCAATATAGCAGATCAATATGGTTCGTCAAGATAAGCCGACTTCAGACTCATCCGCGCCCGCCGTCGAACGCACGATCCAGATCCTGCGTTCGATCGGCAGCCATCCACCTGGACTGAGCGCGCAAGCCTTGTGCAGTGAAACCTCGACGCCGCGCGCCACGATGTACCGCATCCTCAAAGTCTTGCAGCAGCACGGATTTGTGCAACAAACTGCCGAACCGCCGACCCTGTACCAACTGGGCCCGGCTCTTGCGCAGCTTGGAGGCATGGCACCCCGGCCACGTGATTTGGTTGAACTAGCACGCCCTGTCATGCAGCGACTGGCCTTCAGCATCGGAGAGACGGTCAAGCTTGTCGTCGTTGACGGGCTAGAGGCCTTGACATTGGCCGTGGCTGACACCGGACTGGAAGCGCGCGTTATGTCGAGACTTGGCACTCGGGTGCCGTTGCACATTGGCGTGTCACAACGCCTTCTTTTGGCCCATCAGCCCACACCTGTGATCCGTCAGATACTGGCCGAAAAGTTGGAAAAGCGCACATCACGCACCATCACAAACCCCGCTGCGCTTCGCGCCAGCCTAGAGTCGTTATGCCGGGCCGAGTCCGCGCAAGGTCAATCCGAGGGCACCGATGGTGTCGGAGCTGCCGCAACGCTGATCCGAGGGTCTCAGGACCGGTTGCTGGGAGCTTTGGTCGCGGTCTACATTCACACAGGCAAGACTGCGGCGCAACTCACGGCTTTTCGTCTCGGCGTCGAACAGGCGGCGCAGGAAATATCATCCTGGCAGGTGTCGCTCAGTCCCACACGCTAATACCTACCCGGAACCAGCAGACATCGGTCGATCTCTACAGCAGCAACAGGTTGAAGTTGTGTGACTTGTGGATCGCCGCGCCATTTTTGTTCACGACGCCTATGACCCTGCTGTTACTCACCCCGCGCGCAATGCCTTGAGGATTTTTTGGCCGCCACGGCCACTGACCTCCATACCCAGACGCTTTTGTTCGGCGCGGATCGCCTCGCGCGATTTGTCGCCCAACATGCCGTCGATGGGGCCAATGTCGTGGCCGCGCAGCGTCAGCAGGCCCTGCAACTCGCGCCGCTCGACGCGTGATAGGCCTGCATCGTCGGTGGGCCAGGGCGTGGCGAATGGGCCAGCGCCGCGCAGGCGGTCGCTCAGGTGGGCAATGGCCAGGCCATAGCTTTCTGCTGCGTTGTAGCTGTACAGCGCATCAAAGTTTCGCGTCACCAAAAACGCCGGGCCGTTGGCACCGGCCAGGGTCAGCAAGCCCACGTTGCCCAGACTGGCGGGCAAGGCCGAGCCATCCACCCGGCGCACGCCACGGGCGGTCCAGTCGGCCACAGGGCGTTTGCTGCGGCGGCCTTCTCCGGTCAAAGACAGTCCTGCAGGCAACTTCACCTCGATGCCCCAGGGCATGTCGCGCTGCCAGCCGGCACGGGCCAAAAAGTTGGCGGTCGAACCCAGCGCGTCCACGCTGCTGTCCATCAGGTCAGCGCGGCCGTCGCCGTCAAAGTCCACTGCCAAGCGCTCGAAGGTGCTGGGCATGAACTGGGTGTGGCCAAAGGCCCCAGCCCACGAACCCACGAAACGTTCGGGTGCGATGTGGCCGGCCTGCAAAATGCGCAGCGCCGCAAAAAACTCGCCTCTGAAATAGCTTTGCCGCCGCCCGTGGCACGACAGCGTGCCCAACGCCTGGACCAGCGGGTATTTGCCAAAGGTCTGGCCAAAATTGCTCTCCACACCCCACACCGCGACCACCGTGGCCGGGTCCACGCCAAAGCGGTCTTCGGCTCTTTCAAGCGCCTGACGGTGCTGGGCCAAACGCGCCGCGCCATCGGCCACGCGTTCTTCGTCCACCAGCGCCGACATGTAGTCCCAAATGGCGGTGCGAAATTCGGGCTGAAAGTTCAGCTTCTCGATCACGCTGAAATCGGCCTGCAAACCCGCAGTGTGGCGTGCCCAGGTGTCATCGCTGACGCGGCCGGTGCGCGCTGCCGG
>CAJBLW010000479.1 GCA_903953985.1 uncultured Burkholderiales bacterium | reverse complement strand
TGTCGCTCAAGGGTGGCGATGTCCAGTGGCCACCCGATGGATCGGGGTTCAGGTTGATGCCGACGTTGCCGTACTGCTCCACACACTTGACCAGCTCGGGGATGCAGGTGGCGGGGTCCACTCCCGGCGACTGGGGCAGCATGGCCGCAGGCACGAAGTGGTCGGGGAAGAGTTGCGCCACGCGGTAGCACAGCTCGTTGCAGATGGCCGCCCAAGTGGACGAGACGTTGAAGTCGCCAATGTGGTGGGCCATGAAGCTGGCGCGGGGGCTGAAGATGGTGATGTCCGAGCCGCGCTCTTTCATCTTGGCCAGTTGGTTGGTCTCGATGGTCTCGCGCAGCTCGTCGTCGCTGATTTTCAGCTCCGACACTTTGGGGCTGACACTGGGGTCTTTGATGCCGGCGATTTGCTTGTTGCGCCAGTCTTCCAGCGCCTTGGGGGCGGTGGTGTAGTGGCCGTGCACGTCGATGATCAAGGGGTTCGTTTGGCTCATGAGCAATCCTGATGGGACGAATGGTTTGAGCTGATTGTGCAGGGGTTAGCCTGGCCTACACAGCCCTCGGCGCATCTACCAGCTAGAACAATATCGCATAACAACGTCACCGATATGACAAAATCAAACCCACAGAAAGGCCGCTCATGGACCTCAAACAGATTGAATACTTTGTGCGTGTGGCCGAACTGGGCAGTTTCACACGGGCCGCCCAGGCTCTGAACATCGCGCAACCGGCGCTCAGCCGCCAGGTGCGTCTGCTCGAAGTTGAGCTGCGGCAAAACCTGCTGGTGCGCAACGGGCGCGGCGCCACCCCCACCCAGGCCGGGCTGCTGCTGCTGGAGCACGGCCGGGGCATCTTGCACCAGGTGGAGCGGGCGCGCGAAGAATTGGGTCGGGTACGCAGCGGTCTGTCGGGCCGCGTGGCCTTGGGGCTGCCACCCAGCGTGGCGCGGGTGCTGACGGTGCCTTTGACCCGGGCCTTTCGCCTGAAAATGCCCGAGGCCCAAATGTCCATCAGCGAAGGCTTGTCGAGCGCGATGCAGGAAAACCTGCAAAACGGCCGCCTGGACATCGCCGTGCTCTACAACCCCAGCCAAATGCATGGCATAGAGCACACCCCCCTGGTGCAAGAAGAATTGCTGCTGGTGCAGCCGCGCCCGCCCGGCTTGCAAGAAGACCCTCCCCCGCCCGCCATCAGCCTGCAAGAAGTCGCCGCTCTGCCCTTGGTGATTCCCACGCGCCCCAACGCCATCCGAATGCATGTGGAGTCTGAAATGGCCGCCATCGGCTGCCGCCCTCTCATCTCGCTGGAGATCGACGGTGTGAGCGCCATCCTGGACCTGGTGGCCGACGGCGCGGGTTACGCCATCTTGCCGCGCAACGCCGTCATGCGCTCCGTTCGGCCGTCGGCTTTTTCGGTGCGGCCCCTCAAGCAACCCGCCCTGCACATCCAGCTGACCACCGCCATCAGTGCACAACGCCCCAGCACCCTCACCCAACAAGCCGCCTTGGCCCTGTTGACCGAGATGGCCGTACAGTGGCTCAGCCCGCCTTGACGGCACAACGGGGGCAAATCACCGGGGCCAGCGGGTCAGGGATCAAGCGTCCGTGTCTGCATATTGCTTGCGCGATGTGGGTGCAGTTGCTGGTGGGGATGGACAGGGAAAAATGGCCATTCTCACTTTGCTCACAAGGAAACGTGAACGGGCAATGTCTTGAAAAACCCTACAAAATATGGGCTTAAACGATGCCCAAGTTATCAATACGGGCGTCTTCATTTCTAATCCGAGGATCGTTGGGGAGTAGCTCAATTTCTTCGTGCTCAGTACAGCCAACAGGCGCACGTCGAGATCAACAAATCGTCATTACGAAGTTTTTACTTCCGGTTTGTTGGGCATATAACTGATTCATAACAAGCAAAGCAAGACCTTCGATCTCTCGTGTTGTGGTGCCTTTTGGCATCTCGACTTGCTCGGATCGTTATTGAAGGTCTTTGATGGAATTGTTCTCAATGCCATGGTGGTCAGCGTTGCTGGCCATCATTCTTATAGATTTAGTTTTAGCTGGCGATAACGCCATCGTCATTGCGCTTGCTGCGCGCAACCTCCCGGCTGAGCATCAAAACAAAGCCATCATGTGGGGCACAGTGGGCGCCATTGTGGTTCGATCGGCCATGACCGTTGGCGTTGTATGGCTCCTAAAAATTCCTGGGTTGATGCTGGTTGGTGGCCTGGGTCTTTTGTGGATTGCCTTCAAGCTCATTTCTGATACTTCTGAGGGCGAGCATCAAGGCGCTGGCGCCACCACTTTCTGGGGCGCCATGAAAACCATCATTGTGGCTGACGCGCTCATGGGTGTAGACAACGTGTTGGGCGTTGCAGGCGCTGCCAACGGCTCCTTTGACCTGGTTGTCATTGGTTTGCTTATCAGCATTCCTATCGTGGTCTTGGGAAGCAAACTGGTTTTGCGTTTGGTTGAAAGATGGCCCGTGATCATTCACTTGGGTGCTGCTGTTTTGGCCTTTACCGCTGCCCAAATGATCATCAATGAAAAACTTTTAGATCCCATTTTTGATGGCGGCGAAACCGTCAATCTCTTGGCCCGGGGTGCAACCTATCTCGTTGCCGTTGTGGGTGTTTTGGGATTGGGTTGGTGGGCCACCAGAAGACAGGAAAGTTCCGAGACGGAAACCCAATCGATTTGACAATTTTTATAACAGGAGAAAATAAATGGAAACATTCATTGTTTACCTAGATGACAAGCAATATGCACTCCAACAGATTGTTCCTATGCTGCCTGCCAAAGGTTCTCTCAATAGCGCAGCAAATTGGATTTTGATTGGGTGTCCTCCAAGGCTCAACAGGCATACTGGCCGTTGGCTCACGCACTCTGCACAAAAAAAATGGCGTCAAGATTGGACACGCGAAACAACTGACGAACTGGCCCGAATGCTCACAGACTCTGGCAACTCAGTTTCAGTCCGAACTGTGCAAGGACCTCTTGTTGAGTTCACCAAGCAAGTCAAAGGTGAGGTGGGTGTTGCGCGAGTGGTCGACGCACGGCGTCCTAAGTTATCCGTGAATCTGTCGCCAGTGACCTCAGATCAGCCCGTAGATCAGTCCAATTGGACTTTGCCGGGCGGTGTCTTGGCCATGGGTGCTGTCATTGTGTTGGCCAGCGAATAGCGGCCAAAGCACCGCGTCCGCAGCCAGAGGGTCGTTTGCGCCTGGCCCATCGTCAGCGCGTCCTCCAGAATTCAGCTGCGCTTGTCTGGCTGCTCACTGCAGTGCTCGCTGTGCTGCTCGGCGGTTTCGGCAACCAAGCCATATGCATCGCGTTTTCATTACCAAAACCTACACGCGCGGCCATTGGATCAAACGCAATAGCGCAGACGGTCGTGTCTGTCTTGGACGCGCGCGAACTGATGTGCGGGGTCTGGGACTGAGTGGGAGCGTTTTCATCAAACAAGGGGGGGTCGTTTGGAGAACCCACCATCAAACACCCGCAGGCGTGCGCCAGCGAACCGATGAGCAGGCCTGAATTTGCTGTAATAGCGCGATACACCCCACGAAAGACTCCAATGCGCTGGCTTTTTTCCTTTTTGTCACCCCTCTTTTTAACCGTCTTTTTCCTTTATTCCGAGGCCGCAATGGCCACTGAAGAACCACGTTACACCGTCCTCGTTTCTGATCCGCCATTTGAGGTCCGGCGCTATGCCGCGTTCACAGTGGCTCAAACGCAAATCAACGGCGACTTCGACACCGCCAGCAGCGGCGGCTTTAGGCGTATCGCGTCTTACATTTTTGGCGATAACCTGCAAGCCGGACAGGGCGCACAGCGTAAAATTTCGATGACCGCGCCCGTCACCGTCATGCCCGAAAACGAAGGCTGGCGCGTGCATTTTGTGATGCCGTCTGCCGAAAGCATGCAGACCCTGCCCAAGCCGCTCAACCCGCAAATCCAGCTTCGCCCCGTGCCCGAGCACGACACGGCGGCTGTGCGCTTTAGCGGTTTGACCACGCAAGCGAGCATCCAGGAACAAACCGAGCGCCTTCGGGCTTGGGCGCAGGCGCGCCAAATCAAGCTCAGCCCCACGCCCCAAATCGCTCGCTACGACGATCCTTTCACGCTGCCGTGGAATCGGCGCAACGAAATCTTGATTGACCTGATGCCCTGATCGCTGTCGGGATCAATCGCCTGGTACGGCATGTGCCGCTGGCGGTCTGTTGTAGCCTTGGGCGATGGTCAACACAGTCTGGCAACCGTGACAGGGCGCATACGCAAAAAACTCATTCAAGCCCAGCTTGAAGCCCTGCCCGCACCCCGAGGTGTTGACGCGCTGTGTCCACTGTGCGAGCGCGCCATTCCGCCTAGCCAACAAGACGCGCACCACCTGGTGCCCAAGTCACATGGGGGCGCCTACACCGTGGTGCTGCACCGCATTTGCCACCGCCAGATCCATGCGCTGTTCACCGAAACCGAATTGGCCCGCACCTATGCCACGGTCGAAGCCTTGAAGCAGCCCGAAGAGATGGCCCATTTCATCCGTTGGGTGCAAACCAAACCCGACGCATTTTTTGAAAAGAGCCGCAAGAGCCAACGGCTCCAAAACCGACGCTGAAACCTGTCCAAATTTATGTCCACCGCACCCACAACCAGCCGGATCGAACTAAAAGACTTTCATCTGCCGACCCGCATTGGCACGGATGTCCCCGGGGACACTGTGCCCGATTACCACGCGCTCGACTTGACCCTGTGGATCGATCCAAATCTGGTGCTGATTGCCCAAGACGGCATGGCGCATGTGTTCGATTACGACCCGCTGGTGATCGAGATCGAACGACTGGCGAAAGATGGGCTGTACGAAACCCAAGAGCGGCTGATGTCGCGCATCGTGCAAGCCTGTGCGGCTTACCCGGCCATTCAGGCGCTCGACATCGGTTTGCGCAAATTTCCAGTGCGAACGGGCAGCGGTTCTTTGGGTGTGCGGTTGGCGGTAAACGGGGCGCAACTGCAGCGCATGCGAGACAACGCACTCAGGGCGTGAGCCACACCCAATCGTTGGCGCTCAGCTGCGCCCGGCGGTGCCCTTCGCGCGACAGCTCCAGCCAGTCCATCCGTTGAACCTGCGCACGCAGCAGGGAAAAGCTGTGCGTTGGCGCGGGTTCGTTGGCCTTGTCTGCATCGGCCATGCCACTGCCTGGTGACAACACCGTACCCGGCGGCAGCGGCGCCAAATAATCGCCCGCAGCCGCCAAATGCTTGACCCCCTGCCAAAGCGTATCGACCTCTGGGCCAGAGGTGATGACCGAACAGGCCACCCGCACCCGCAACTGCCAGCTCAAACGCGCACTCCAAAACACCAGCATCGCTGAAGCTTTGGCCTGCAGTTGGGCGGCTTTGGGGCTGCGGCTGTCGGTGTAAAAAGTCAGTTGCCCAGCCAGCGCATCCACCTGCCGCAGCACCACGGTGCGTGCATCGGGCAAGCCATCTGCATCGGCAGAGGCCAGCACCGGCGTGCGCCATTCGTGGTGCCGGTCCAGACTGGCCCGGCCCAGCTCTTTCCAAATTTGCGAGCGTATGTCCTCGGGCTTTTGCAGGTGGATTTTCATGGTTTAGTGGCTTGATCAAGGCTCAATAAGCGCTTATTGAGGAAGTGTGGTGCTTCACAACACCACCATCTCCAGACTCCCCGTGAGCACCGGGCGGCACAAAATTTTGTAGCCGTCGGCGTCAAAGTTGGCGGCCAATTGCTTGGCCGTTTGGCTCAATTGGCGGGCCGCTTCGGGGTTGGGGGCGCTGCCCAGATAGCACCAGTGCTTGACGACGTGGATTTGGGTGAGTTCGGCATCGCGCTCGACCAAACCCACCGCGCCCGGGTAAGGCCAGCATTCCACGCGCAGCGCCAGCAGGCTGCTGAACAAGCGCTCGCGGTGCGCCTCGGGGGTTTCGTCGCCCCGACACACGCCCGCGCATTGGCGGATCGCAGCCCTGAAACAGGCTTTGCCGGGAGGCAGTTTTTCCAGGCCCAGCGGGCCGTGACACAGCTTGTTTTGGTCGGCAATGGCGCGCAGGGCATCCAATGCGGCGTGGCGGCTGGCGTACAGGCCATACAGCTCGGGCTGGTTGGCAAAGTCGACGTCTCGTGCATAGACCACTTGCGGCACCTCGCCCGTCAGTTGCAGGCTGCACAACTGTTGGTTTCGGCGCAGTTTCTGGTTGTACAGGGGGTGCTGGGCCTTGATCATTTGCGCCTCCAGCAACAGCGCGCCGATCTCGCCCGCCGTGCGGATGTGGCTGATGCGCTGGGTCTGGCGCAGCATGCGGGCCTCGTCGGGCGTGCGCAGGTGCGACAGCAGTCGCGCGCGGATGTTGATGCTTTTGCCGATGTACAGCGGCAAGTCGCCTTCCTGGCCGTGGAAGGTGTAGACACCTGCCCCGGTAGGCGCGTCTTCGATGGCTTGGCGCAGGTGCTGCGGGTATTCGTAGACCCGGCTGTCTTCAAAGTCATCTCGACGGCGGCGTGGCAAGGGCATGGTGGGTGATGGTTGGATCAGATCGAAGCTGCAGAATACTGTTTATATTTACAGTATACTGAGCCCGTCACGCTTTTTGCAGTTGCCTGACATTTTTATTGATTGACGCCCCGGGCTTTGCGGTTCGGGGCTTTTTTTATGCCCCGGCCTCGTCGCACGCCCTGTGCTAAGCCATCAGCGCATGCGGACACTCAGGCTGCCCAACGGCGCAGAAAACTCGGCGCGCCAGCTTTCACCCACCTGCAGCGGCCAGGCATCGGTCCAGGTACCGGTGGTGATCACATCGCCCGCTTGCAAGTCCACCGCACCGGGGCATTGCCGCAGCTCTTTCAAAAAGTGGTGCAAGGCGTTGAGCGGGCTGTCGAGCACGTTGGTGCCACTGCCCTGCTCCACCGCCTGGCCGTTTTTGAACAGCGTGACCTGGGCCTGCGACAGCAAGGTGTGCAGGGCCTGCGCATCGGCGGCCAGCTGTTGAACAGGCAGGCGCTGGCCCACCAACAGGCGGGCGTGCAAGCCGCTGTCAGCCATGGTGTCGGTGGCGGTGAACTTCCAGTCGAGGCAGTGCGACTGCACGACTTCAAACCCCGGTGCGATCCAGTCGATGGCTTCAAACAACTGCTGCAGGCTGGCGTTGGCTGGGGGGGTGGCCTTCATGCCAAAGACGATTTCAGGCTCCAGCCGGGGCTGGCAGGTGTGGGTCAGGTCGATGTTGCCCTCGGCAGTGCCCGATGCGGTGGGCTCGGCCAAGCTGAAGCCGGTGTTCCAGACCGTGCCCCACATGGGACCGAACACTTCGTAGCGCTGCCACAGCGTGCGGTTGGTGAAACCGATCTTGTAGCCCTTGGGCACTTCGCCGCGCTGCTGGCGCAACTGGCGCACGGCCAGGGCTTTTTGGTAAGCCGCAGCCGTGTCGGAGCCGCCCACCACGCCGGGGGCCTGGCCCCACAAAAGGGCTTGGTCGTGGTGCTGCAAGAGTTGTTCGGGGGTCATGGGGTGTCTCCTGATGAAAAGTGAAATAGACAGAGGCTTACCGGCCAAGCGCGTGCTGCGTCAGCGCTGCAAAAAGCCTTGCAGCCCTCGGCTTCATCGCCGTGGCTGCGGGTGGACTCACAGGGCCACATAACGGCCGTCGCCTTGACGGGCAATTTGCCCCTGCGCCAGCAGTTCATCCAAGTGCATGCCGATGGCGTTGCGCTCGGCGCAGGGCACAAAGGGCACGTCGTAGCCTTGCGGGTACAACAGGCGGCGGTCAACCAGCTCGTCCAGGCTTTGCGGGCTTTGCAGGTAGCCCAGCAACAGCGCGCTGCGCTCGTCTATCTTGCTGGCAAAGCGCGCCAGATGGTCCAAGAACTGCGCCCGGTCGGTGATGACCGCCTTGTGGTGCGATGTGGCCCAGATGCGGGCGTCTAATTTGGCCACTGTCTTCAAAGTCTGTCGGAAGTCGCTCAGGTTGGAGGTGGCGTCGCCGTAGTACGGGCCAAAGCCGCTCAAGTCGATGTCGCCAATAAAAGCCAGGCCCTCGCTCTCGACCACCAGGGCGCAGTGCCCCGCCGTGTGGCCCGGCAGGTGGTGCGCCCGCACGCGCACACCGCCGCCCAAGTCCCAGACCGCGCCGTCGCTGTAGCCGGTGGCGTCGGGCCGGGGCTGGTAATGAAAATCCTTTTGCACGATGGCCAGCATCGCGTCCAATACGTCTGGCGGGTAGCCGTAGTGGCGGCACATGCCGTCCCACGACTGGGCAGCGGCCAAGTCGGCCTCGTGCACCTGGACAGGGGCGTGGGGCAGGCGGTGCAAGCCCGCCATGTGGTCTTCGTGCACATGGCCCAGGATGACCAGGTCCACTGTGTCCAGCTCGGGGCCAATGCGGTTGGCCACCTCGGGCGTGTCAAAGGCCACGCGCATGTCAGCGCCCTGCACGATCAGCTGGTTGCCGTCGGGGTATTTGCCCGATTTTTCGCCCAAGTGCACACGCACCGCTCCGAAATTCAACACCGACGCCATGAAGGCCTTTCCTGAACTGCGCCCCATCCAGGGCACGACGAGCCACTATAGCCAGCGTGACAGCCCCGCGCTGGCACACGCGCTACAGTGAACCTCATGACCGACCTGCCCTCCCCCGCCACCCTGGCCGCTACGGCCCTGATCGACAGCGACCACCCCGAGGTGATCGCCTTGGCGCGCCAGCATGCGCAAGGCGCCACCGACCGTGAACGTGCGGTGTCGCTGTACCTGGCGGTGCGCGACCGGTTTCGTTACGACCCTTACCGCATCGAGCTGTCCACCGAAGGCATGCGCGCCAGCTCGGTGATTGCCCAAGGCTCGGGCTGGTGCGTGCCCAAAGCGGCGCTGATGGCCACCGCCTGCCGCGCCGCAGGCCTGCATGCCCGGCTGGGTTATGCCGATGTGCGCAACCACCTGAGCACCGAGCGCTTGCGCCAGACCATGCAGACCGATGTGTTCATCTGGCACGGCTATGCCGACATTTGGCTGGACGGGCAATGGGTCAAGGCCACGCCCGCCTTCAACATCGAGTTGTGCGACAAATTCGGTCTGCTGCCGCTGGAATTTGATGGTCGAAACGATTCGATTTACCACCCCTTTGACAAGGCCGGTAACCGGCACATGGAGTACGTGAACCAGCGCGGCACATTCGACGACATGCCGCTGGCGCAAATCGTGGCGGATTTCCAAACCGTCTACAGCGGCTGGATGGCCGAAAAAGCCCCCTTGAAGGAAGCCAACTTCGAGCAGGATGTGGCGAGGGAAACACGGTGACGCAGCGCACCCTGGTTGTGCTGGATTCGATTGCGTTGGTCAACGCCAGCCATGCAGACACCGTGATCGTGTCAGGCTCGCACGGGGGCTTGTCGGCCTCACATTTTGTGACCTCACAAACCTACAAGCCTTTCGCTGTAGCCTTCAACGACGCCGGTGGCGGCAAGGACGATGCCGGCCGCGTGGCGCTGCATGAATTGCAGGCGGTGGGCGTACTGGCGATTTTGTATGCCCACACCTCGGCGCGCATTGGCGAGGCGCAAGACGGGCTGGACAACGGCGTGGTCAATGGCCTGAACGCGCTGGCGCTGGCGCAAGGCCTGCAGCTGGGCATGCGCATTTCGGACGTGGTGCGGCACTTGGGCGCCTGAGCGCCCAACAGCGGGATCAGGCGGGCACGGATGCCCTGGCCAGTGGCACCGATTCAAACGCCACGCGGCTGGGCACATCGCAGGCCACCCACATGGCCGGAGGCTGGGTGTGCATGACGATGCCGGCCACGCTTTCAACCCGGCTTTCGGGCGGCACGCTGGGGTCGGGGCTGCGGCAGATGGACAAAAAGCCATCGGACTCGTCACGCAAGAAGCGCTCCAGATCGGCTTGACCGATGGGGTTTTTTAAAGCGTATTGCCCGGCAGTGCTCAGGCGGTTGTGGCTCGACAAACCTGGGCCCATGGGGGCTTGTTCGGCCAGCAGCGACTCACACACGAAATGGTTGGTGTGCACCACCACGCCGCGGGTGGGCGTGACCTCGGCCCAGCCTGCGGGCGAGACTTCAAAGCAGGCGGCCTGGCCCTCGGCGTCGGCGCAGGGCACGTTGGACGCAGCCCCAAAACCCAGCCCCGGATCAGACTGCAAAGCCTGCAAACGCTCACGGGCATGCGCCACGGAATCGCAATCCAGCAAATGCCGCAGCAGCACATGAACCGGCACACCCAGTCGGCTGCCGTCTCGGTTGGAACGCAAGATGTTCAAACCCAAGGCAAAGCCCGACTGGTTGATGCCGATCTTGGCCAGCATGCCGGCCTCGGTCAGGGTGGTGATGCTTTGGCCGCTCGGACCCTGGGTGTGCAGCAGCACCAGGGCTTCGCGCTGGCGGCCCATCCAGTCCCAGTTTTGCGCCAGCCAGGCTTGACCTGTGCGGCTGGCGGCGGCGGTCACGCCCATGGCGGTACATTCGCCATCTTTCAAAGCGCCGTCCCAGGGCGCGTCGGCCAACCAGTCGGGCAGACCTGCGGCGCGGTTGGCGACTGAGGCAGCCAAAGCAGCGTCTTTCAGGTGCGGAGCATCCGTCAAAAACGTAGGCGGCAAGATTTCGGTACGGCAGTTCAGCGCCATCAAGCTACCCAAGCTCTGGCCGCTGCCCCGGGCCATGCCGCGCAGTTCGGCCATCAGGTCGGCGTCGACCCGCTCGATCACCGGCTCAAAGCGCATGCCGCGCTCGCAAGCGCTGGCCCAGTCAATGCCGCAGGCTGCAAACAACCGGGCATACGTGACCACGCTGTGCTGGATGCGGTCTTGGGCCTGTTGGCCATAAATTTGGCCACGCTCATGGGCTGAGGCGGCGTGCAGCGTGTCGATGCAAGGGAACATGCGTTATCTCCATCAAGGCGTGAAATACAAAATCAAATCAACAACAAGTCTCTTACCGACTGACGGACCCGTCAATCCGGACTAACGCACATGTTCGCCAGCGCTGGCACCTCGGTGACTGTGCGGGGCTGGGTCTCAGGGCCATCATGGCCTGCTGTTCAACTGGAGGCCCTATGCGTTTGCTGATCGCGATGATGATGCACGAGACCAACACCTTCTCGCCGGTGCCCACCGACTTGGAGCGCTTTGCGCTGGGCCCAGGTGAAGCCCCACCCCGTGGCGAGGCGGCCATTGCGGCGTTTCGCGGCACGGGCACCGCCACCGGGGCGTTCATCGACCTGGCCGAGCAAGCGGGGGCCGAGTTCGAGCTGGCCCTGGCTGCGCACGCCGCGCCCAGCGGGCTGGTGTTTGACGAGGCCTACGAGGCCATGAGCCAGGCGATTTTGCAGGCCGTGGCGCGCGGCGGTTTTGACGGCATCTTGCTGGACCTGCACGGCGCCATGGTGAGCCAAAGCCACGAAGACGGTGAAGGCGAGTTGCTGCGCCGCATCCGCGGCATCGACCCCAAAACGCCCATTGGTGTGGCCTACGACATGCACGCCAACGTGTATGCCGACATGGTCGAGTTGGCGCAAACCGTGGCGGGCTACCAGACCTACCCACATGTGGACATGTACGGCACCGGCGTGAGGGCGGGCTCGGCCTTGATCAAACTGCTAAAGGGCCAGGCGCAGCCCACCACAGCTTGGGGCCGCTTGCCCATGATTCCGCACATCATGCGGCAAAGCTCGCTGGACGAGCCCAACCGCTCCATTCAGGCCCGCGCCCAGCAAATGGAGACCGAAGGCGCTTTGTGCGCCAGCGTGTTCACCGGTTTTCCGCATGCCGACATTGAAAACGCCGGCATGTCGGTGGTGGTGGTGACCGACAACGACCCCGCGCTGGCGCAGCGCCTGCGCGACGAGTTGATGCAAATGGCCTGG
>CAJBLW010000478.1 GCA_903953985.1 uncultured Burkholderiales bacterium | reverse complement strand
GCTTTGGAGAGCATGAACGGGTGGTTTGCCAGGAACAGGGTAATAGACCGACGCGTTTTTAATGGCAAGTGCTGTCATGGAGGACCTCGAAAGGTTTGATCCACGTGCTGAGCTAGCCTGAACAGGTCAGCGCAGCACGCGGTACGTGCAAAGCCAATTACTTGCCAGCGGCGGCTTTGGCGAACTCGGGATTCACGAACTTGGTGTAGCTGTCAGCGGCTGCACTGATACGGCCCGCACCCTTAAGGAAGTCGGCGGTGGATTTAATGGTGGTGGCTGCACCACCACCCATCCAGTTTGCTGACATATTCAACTCACCATCTGGGTAGATCGCACCTTCCAATGCCGACACAACGGCAGCCGGTGTTATGCCTACATTGGTGGCGACAGCCTTGGTTTTCGGCGAATCTACTGTCCATGCAGCTTTGTTTTTGCTGTAGTCACCATTGATTTCGTTCATGGCCTTCAAAAAGTTGATCAAGCCAGCACGGTTGGCTGCCGCAAACTTGTTGGTAGCGACCCATCCGTTGAACGTCGGGAAGCCGGTTTTGGCAATGACACCTGCAGTCGTCATGACCTTCCCGTTTTCACGTATCTTGGCCTGAACCGGATACCAGACGAAAGCTGCATCCACCGCGTTTTGAGCCCAGGCAGCTGCGATTTCAGCGGGCGACATGCCGACGACCGTCACGTCTTTCTCTGTCAAGTTGTACATCTTCAATGCGCCCATCAGCGAAAAGTGCGCTGTGGATCCGATCGGCACAGCGATGCGCTTGCCTTTCAAATCTGCTGGCTTGTCAATACCTGACCCATTTCGGGTCACCAAAGCCTCTGAACTGTCAATGACCTTTCCAACGGAAATCATCTGGTAGTCCAGACCAGAGCTCAGGCCTGCTGACAGGGGTGAAGAGCCAATCTCGGAGATCACAATGCCGCCAGAGGCCATGGCTGCATTGACCTCAGCGCCAGAAGCGAATTGACGCCATTCAATGGTCCAGCCAGTCGCTTTTTCAAGTGTTCCGTCTGCAACGATGGCTTTGTAGGGTGCCGGGTCACCAAAGTGGCCGATCACCACCTTGGTTTGCGCTACGGCAAGAGACACGAGACCGAAAGTAAATGCTGAGCCGACTAGCAGTGTTTTAAGCAGATTTTTCATGGTGTTTTTTCAGTAAAAAAGTTGCGGGAATTTGATGGACTGAAATCGGTTCACATGCGTTCATCACACATGACCTCATGGAATGTTAGATACAGCTATTTTTAAAAAATAGTGCCAGATTAATTTTTGTTTAGTGCCAAAATTGAATAAGTTGAAATTTGCTTGGCTTCACAAGCAAAACTTCGGAGCAACCCTCAAACTATTCCGGGTTAACCCTTGATTGATGCCAACAGATCAACCAGGTGTAGCCATGATGACGTTTTAATTGGAAAAAAGCATGCGGCAAAAGCAGGAAATCACTGATATTTGGGCCAAACTTTTTCCAAAATTTTCTGGCAACAGTGCCACGCTTCAAGGTCGAGTGCGAGAGATGATGGTGCACTCCATTTTGATGGGCCTGATTCCGCCTGGCGCAAAAGTCCCAACCAGTCGCGCGCTGTCGAACGCATTAGGCTTGTCTCGAAACACGGTTTCACTGGCTTTGCAAGTACTCGTTGACAAGGGGTTTTTGATCGCCAGTCCTCGAAGCGGGCTGATCGTCAATGGCGATATTTTGCTTGGCCAGGTAGACCGATCGACCCCTTCAGAACCTATGACCTCAGGCTTGAAGTGGTCCGAACGGTTTAAATCTCACCTCATCCATCAACGCAACATCATCAAACCTGCCAACTGGCAGGATTACGCTTACCCTTTTGTTTATGGTCAATTTGACGCAAGCTTGGTGCCGCTCAAAGACTGGCGAGCCTGCTCTCACCAAGCCTTGTTTGTACCGGCTGTCAAGAAATGGGCTCAGAACCATATTGACCGCGACTCTGAGGCCTTGGTGGAGCAAATTCAACACCGATTGTTGCCTGCACGCGGCATCATGGCCAGGCGCGATGAAATTCTCGTGACCGCGGGCTCGCAAATGGCCTGCTACCTGTTGGCCAATGTGTTGGTGGATAAACAAACCGTTGTTGGCATTGAAGACCCTGGGTACCCGGATGCGCGCAATAACTTTTTGCTGCGCAGCGACCATGTCAAAGCACTGCCCATAGATGCCGATGGACTGACTGCCTCTCGTGCCATGGGTCAATGTGCCTATGTTTTCGTGACTCCCAGTCATCAGTGCCCCACAACCGTCACCATGCCCTTAAGTCGCAGGCAGGAGATTCTGGAGTTGGCCAAAAAACGTGATGTTGTTTTGTTTGAAGACGACCATGAGAGTGAGTTGAACTTTTCTGGTCGCCCTCTGCCTGCGCTCAAAAGTCTGGATACGGATGGTCGGGTTATTTACCTTGGTAGTCTGTCCAAAACACTGGTACACGGCTTGAGAATTGGCTACATCGTTGCACCTGCTGAATTGATACGCGAGCTTCGGGCCTTGCGTCGATTAATCATGCGCCATGAACCCACCAACAACTCGCACACAGCCAGCTTGTTTATTGCACAAGGGCACCATGATGCATTTATGCGCAAGTTAAACGTGACCTACAAAGAGCGTCGCGAAATTTTGACCAGCGCATTTTCAAAATATTTGCCGCAGTTTGAAATTGCGCCCTCACTGGGCGGTTCTGGCGCCTGGATCAAAGGGCCTGAAAGTTTTAACAGCCAGTCTTTGGCAGAGATATGCGCCGCTCGAGGCGTCCTGATAGAGCCGGGTGATATCTTCTTCAATAAATCTTCGAATAAGAACCAAGCTTACTTTCGTTTAGGCTATTCAGCCATCCATGGCTCATTGATCGATGCTGGTGTCCGTGAAATCCAACAAGCTTGCAAAGACATCAAAATTTATTCATAACTCAACTTGAAAGATGATTATGAAATGACTCGTATGTTTGCACCAATGTGCAATAAGTTCAGGCCCTCGACGCCGTACGGGACAAAGCTCGAGGCGTTTTACCAACACACCATGCCCTGTGACGCTTTCATCACTGTGCTTCGATCCCCAGTTCCTTGATGCGCCGGGTGATGACGTCAAATTCAAGCTTGTAGTTGGCTTGTGCCTGTTCGGGCGTTGTCACCATCATTTCAAACCCACGCTCCACCAGCTGATTTCTGACCTCTGGTGAGTTGGCAATGGCACGCATTTCCTGTCCAAGTCTCTGAACAATGGCGGTTGGCGTTTTGGCAGGTGCCAATATGGCCATCCAGACACTGTTGAGGTAAAGGGGATCGGTTAGCCCCAATTCTTTGAGCGTGGGCACCTGGGGCAAGGCTTGCGAGCGCTCTGCGCCCATCATGGCAATGGGCACGATCTTGCCTGTGGCCACGTGCTGTCGCGCGGTGGCTACAGAAGACAACCCCAGGGTGAGGGTTTGGTTCAGCAAGTCAGTCACCACCGGGCCTTCGCCACGCTGGGGGACGTGCACCATTTCAGCCTTGAGGTCGCGGTTGAGCGACTCACCGGCCAAATGGCCCAACCCCCCGACACCCCATGAGCCGTAGCTGTATTTGGCGTTGGGCACGGCCATGCGCTTGAGATCTGCAAAATTCTTGATGCCACTGGAGGTGCTGCTCGAAATCAGTGCAGGACTGCGCAGTATTTGGCCAACAAAGACCAGGTCTTTTTGAGGATCAAAAGGCAAACTTTTGAACAAGGCCACGTTGTTGATGAGTGGGTCATTGATGGACAGCAGCAAAGTGTGGCCATCCCCCTCTGCCTTGGCGACCTCTGCGACACCGATGTTGCCAGCTGCGCCCGATTTGTTGTCCACCACCACAGGCTGCCCCAGTGATTTGGAGAGTTTTTCACCAAAGAGTCTGGCCACGAAAT
>CAJBLW010000477.1 GCA_903953985.1 uncultured Burkholderiales bacterium | reverse complement strand
GGCCAGCGCACCTGCATTTCCGCATCCAGGCCCCCGGCCAACGTCCACTGATCACGCACATGTTTGACCGAACCAGCAAGAATTTGGATGGCGATGCCGTCTTTGGTGTTCGCCCTTCTTTGATCGCCGATTTCAAACACCACACTGCGGGCCAAGCCCCCGATGGCAAAGCCATGTCGCGAGACTTTTATACGCTGGACTACAACTTTGTCATGACCGACGCCTTGAAATGACCGTCGAACACAGGGCACGCCATGCTTATCCATTGTTGGCAGGGCGTGACAGACTGGAACTGTCGATCAAAGGATTCTTATTTGTGTCGCTTTCGGTACTCCCTGGACTTTGCCTTCACCTTGCTTGCGCTTTAGGAGGCCGCTCAACAAGTTGCGGTCTGCATGCCTCAATTGATTTCCACTCGGTGGAAATCAAGCCGGACATTTTTCAGGGTCGCATCAGAATATGAGTGAACACCCTTAGGAGACGGACAGCATGAAATTGGCAAGCCTGAATCAAGCAGGACGGGATGGCGCGCTCATCGTTGTGAGCCGCGATCTTTCTCGCGGCGTCAAGGTTGCGCACATCGCAGGCACGATGCAAGAAGCCATTGAGCGATGGGCGCAGGTGGAACCTTTGCTGAAGTCTGTGGCGGCCCAACTGGAGTTGGGCACCGTGGACAATACTTTCACGGTTGACCCGGTACTTTTGGCCAGCCCCTTTCCGCGGGCATTCCAATTTTTGGACGGGTCCGTCTATTTGCACCACATGGAAAAAGCACGCAAGGCACGTGGTGCTGAGATGCCCCCCAACTACAAAACCGAGCCGCTCATGTACCAAGGCTTGTCAGACCGTTTCATCGGTCCGCGCGAGCCGATGTTGATCACGGATGAGACCTTGGGACTTGACTACGAGGCTGAGCTCGCGGTCGTGGTCGATGATGTGCCCATGGGAACGCCTGCCAGCGAGGCCGGCCGCCACATCAAAATGTTGATGCTGCTGAACGATTACACCTTGCGCACGCTCACACGTACCGAGTTGCCCAAGGGTTTTGGGTTCATGCAGGCCAAGCCCACCAGCGCATTCTCTCCTGTGGCTCTGACCCCCGAAGAGTTGGGCCAGTTTTGGGACGGCGAAAAGCTGGACATGCCCATCTTGTCTTTCATCAATGGCATCCCCATGGGCTGCGCCAACACCGGGCGAGACATGTTCTTCACCTACCCCACACTGATTGCTCACGCGGCACGCACCCGATCCTTGAGCGCGGGAACCATCATTGGTGCTGGGGCGGTATCCAATCTGGACAGTCAAACAGGCTATGCATGCTTGGCTGAAAAACGTGCTGATGAAGAATTGCGCGACGGTACAGCGACGACGCCATGGTTGAAAGTGGGAGACCGCATTCGCATCGACATGTTGGACGCAAAGGGTGCCTCATTGTTTGGCGCCATCGACAACGCTGTGGCAAAAGGATGACAGACCCATGTTGATCGAACTGCGCACTTACACCACCCATCCTGGCAAATTGAGGGACTATTTGGCGCTCTACCAATCCGAAGGTTTTGTGATTCAGCAGCGCATCCTCGGTCGTTTGGTGGGCTACTACAGCAGCGAAATTGGCGAACTCAATCAGGTCATTCATTTGTGGGCTTATGAAGACCTGAAGGAGCGGAGCGAGCGGCGTGCGGCGCTGTTGGCGGATCCAGATTTCAAGACGTACGTTCAAAAAATGATGCCGCTGCTCGTCAGGCAGGAATCGCGAATCCTGACCCCCGCCGCATTTTTTACACCAACGTGGCAAGCTCTGCCTGATGGCGCCGGAATCAAGACAAACACCTGAATGGGGAACCCTATGCTTTGCAAGAAACTACACCATGCGGCTTTTCGATGCGCTGATGCCAAAGAGACCGTGGACTTCTACACCCAGATTTTGGGCTTGAAGTTTTCTCACGCCATGGGCGAGGACCATGTGCCGTCGACCGGCAAATACAGCCCCCATGTGCACATCTTTCTGGAGATGGAAGACGGCAGCAACATTGCTTTTTTTGAATGTCCACTCGACGAGGGCGAGAAATCAGGCCGGGATCCCAGTACCCCCGGGTGGATTCAGCACTTTGCCTTCGAAGTACAGGATGTGCCCACCCTCATGAAAGCCAAACTGGAACTTGAAGCGAAGGGCTTGAACGTGGTGGGTCCGACCAACCATGACGACTTCATCACCTCCATTTATTTCTTCGATCCATCGGGGCACAGACTGGAACTGACCGCACGCACTTGCCAAGATCCGGTCAGGCTGCAGCAGTTTGTGGATGAGGCGCCAGAGGTGTTGGCGCTTTGGGATAAGACCCACGACTGGTCACAGCGCCATACCGTTTTCGGAGCAGCTACCGGCTATGTACGGCCTCAAGCTTAAGGCAGCAGTTATCTGAATCAAGCAAGGAGACACACATGATTCGCACGGCCCTTTTTTGTTTCTCAACCTTGATCGGCATGCCGCTGGCTGTGGCGCAAGGTTTTCCCGAGAAACCCATCACTCTCGTACAAGGCTTTGCCGCAGGGGGCAATGCCGACACGATTGCACGCATCATGGCCCAGGGTTTGTCCCGTGAATTGGGACAGCCGGTGGTTGTCGAGGCCAAGACCGGGGCTGGCGGTAACCTGGCCAGTGCGGCCGTGGCGCGAGCACGCCCAGATGGCTACACCTTGATTTTGCTCACAGGAGGGCATGCGGTATCGGCCGCCATGTACAAATCACAAAGCTTTGACCCCGTGGAAGATTTTGATTGGTTGTCGATGGTGACGCGCTTCCCCTTTGTTCTCGCAACTGCCAGCGACAGCCCGTTCAAGACCGTTGGAGATGTGGTGCGCGTTGCCAAATCCCAGCCTGGGACAGTGAGCTACAGCTCTGTGGGGGTTGGCTCCACCCAGCACTTGTCGGGTGAACTGTTCCAGTCTCTGGCGGGCGTTCAAATGAACCACATTCCTTACCGAGGGGGTGCCGCACCGCTGCAAGATGTGCTCACTCGCAGGGTTGACCTCATGTTCGATTCTGTGACCGTTACCAAAGCTCAGATCGAAAGCGGAAAACTCCGCGCTTTAGGGGTCACCTCGGTGGAGCCCTCGCCATTTTTGCCAGGCGTTGCGCCCTTACGTGAAACGGTCAAGGACTTTGATGTCAACTCTTGGACGGCGCTGGCGGGTCCCAAAGGTTTGCCCGCCGCAGTGGCACAAAAGATCCATGCCGCCACACTCAAAGTCTTGGCAGATCCTGCCGTGGTCAAGCAGCTCGAAGGGACCGGTGGGCTGGCCAGTCCGTCTGCCAGTGGCTTGGAGATGAAGCAGTATGCGCAAACGCAAATTGGCAAGTGGAAAAAAGTCGTGCAGGAAGCCAATATTCCGCAACAATGAGGCCCATCTTCATGGCGTTGATCGCCGCCGACAGCGCCGCAGCGCTCTCGGGCTTGGCCTGCTCATCCTTGTTCATTCCGATCGCCATGCACCGTCGGTTCGATCAAGGCGGCAAGGAGTTCCAGAAGCAATTGCCGCAAGTCATGCGCATTTTGTGCGATGCCATAGACATATTTGTCTGGGCGTGCAATCACTGCAACCGCATGGTGAGCCGCTAACCACTGAGCAAGCAGGCCATCGCGCTCTTCAAAGATGGGGGTGTTGTGTGCGTCTTGTGCTTCGTGGCCTGAATCGGTGCCAGCTTGCACAAGCACACATCGGCCATCGATAGCCTGAATGATGGCTTGTGAGTCTGGATCCAGTGCGCTCAATGTGTCTCGAGATGAGATCGCGATCACAAAGCGCGGACCGGTCAAGTCATCCAGCAGTTGCCAATCGCCTTGCCTGAGCCGAACCCAGGGCTGGATGAACAATTCACCCGCACCGGCTTGTAATTCACCGTTGGGCTTGTGGGCCATCAAACCTGATTCGAGTCCTGGAATAAACCGTTGCCTAATCGTCTCCGCTCGGCCTAGCCTCAGATCCTGTTCCAAGATGCGGTCCCGTTCGCGGGCTTTGTTCACGTCCAGTTCGCCGATGATCAGACCAAACGATTTGGCGTGCCCCACGACAGTGCGGACATGTTTTTTCCGCTCAACCGTGTACGAGTCGAGCAAATGATCGCCCGATAGGCCGCGCATCACAGCATCCAGTTTCCAAGCCAGGTTGCTGGCATCCCGGATACCCGCGCAAAGACCTTGCCCCAAAAAAGGAGGCATCTGGTGCGCCGCATCGCCCGCCAGAAAGACCCGACCATGACGCCACTCATGGACCACCAAGGCGTGAAAACGGTAAACCGCGGTGCGGCAGTGCGTCAGTGAACGGGTGTCCACAAACTCGCCCAATATGCGCCAGACTGCCTCATGGTTGTCGCGGTAGTCAGAGGGGTCTTCGTGGGGCAACAACTTGATTTCCCAACGGCGCAGCGTTCCCGGTCCCACGATGTAAGTCCCTGGGCGTGAGGGGCGGCAGTATTGCACGCAGCGTTCTGGTAGATCGATCGGGCCACTGATCCATGCATCCACCACCAACCACCATTCATCGAAGGCCAAGTCCTCCACTGGGGCCGCCAGTTGTTTGCGAACGATGCTGCTGGCACCATCTGCGGCAATCGCATAACGTGCACGCACAGTCAGTGGTTCGCCGTCGGACAAGCGCTGGATCTGGGCCGTGACGGTGTTTTGGTCTTGCTCAAATCCGATCAGCCGATGGGCCAAGAGGCTGCGCACATTAGGCTGACGGTCAACAGCCTTGCGCAGCACGGCTTCCAAGTCGGGTTGAACAAACATCCAACTGGGCTCCCAACCAAGTGCATTGGGCGGTGGGGCAGGGTAAAAGCGCTTGATAACTTGGCCCTGCAAGCCCACATAGTCTGTGCCCGGATGGGGTGTGCTGGCAGCGGCCACTTCATCCGCAACGCCGAATTCTTGCAATATTCGCAAAACTTCTTGGTCAGCCGTGATCGCCCGGGGCTTGTCGTAAATGGCGGACTCTTGATCGATGACCAGGACGCGGTAGCCTCGCTGGCCCATCAAATTAGCAAGTGTCGCGCCCGTCGGGCCATAGCCTGAAATCAGGACATCCACATCATTCAATCTTGCGTTTTGAGCCTGCATGTCGTTGTTCAGTGGGTGATGGGGCTGATTCAGGCGGCAATGGTGACCATTGGACTGAACGCTGAACATTATTGGCAGGACAACAGGGCGGAGTGACATAATTTCCATTCAATGAAAATAGAAGCTTCTTTGCTCTCCTCCACAGGCGATCTCACACATCAAGGCCCATTGCCCAGAGGTGTGGCCTTGTTGCGTTTGCTGGCCACTGCTGGACGGCGTGGTGCGCCATTGACCGCCTTGGCCCAAAGAACTGGCTTGCCCAACAGCACCGTGCATCGTCTGCTTGCACAGATGATCAAGTTGCGCTTTGTCATGCAGTTGGATGATCGCCAAGCCTACGTTCTGGGGCCCTTGTCTTACGAGTTGGGTTTGGTAGCGGCGCAGCAGTTTGACGTCCGAGAGTTGTGCAGGCCAGCCATGCAGCGATTGGCTGTTCGTTCAGCCGAGACCGTTTACCTCGTTCAACGCAGCGGTCATGAAGCGGTGTGCATTGATTTTCAGCAAGGCCCTGGCACGTTGCGCGTGGTGACGCTGCAAATGGGCAGCCGCAGACCCCTGGGACTGGGGGCGGGAGGATTGGCCATCTTGGCTGGAATGCATGTCGACGAAATTGAAGAAACTCTGAAGGTGGTGATGCCGTCGATCGAGACAGAATGGCGATTTCCACAAGCCGAGTTACGAGAATCCATGGCGCACGCACAGGAGCAAGGCTATGCGGTGATTAAAAACCGCATCACGCCAGGTGTCACGGCCTTTGGAAAATATTTCAAGGACAGCCTGGGGCAGGTTTTCGGTGCCGTGACCGTGGCTGGTTTGAACAGTCGGATGACGCCAGCACGCATCGCGCTGCTGGTCAATGGACTGGAAGAAGCCACCAGCACCATAGAAAAGGCACTGCGCAGCCATCAATGGGCGCGTCATGCGCCTTGAGCTTGAACTCGATATTGTTTTCAAATTGTCATTTACTCGATGACCCTGATCGCGCCTAAAATATGCCAATCAGACCTCTAGTGGTGTTGGAAAAGGGTGACACCTTTAAAGCACTTTAGGAAATGGCATCCCCTAGTTCTTCAACAGTCTGAGAATCATCTGCTGGCTTGTGTTGGAAATCGTTCGATTGTT